>JAFNUH010000310.1 GCA_017384185.1 Alistipes sp. | reverse complement strand
GGAGGGCTTCAAGCCTGCCTCATCAAGCAACATCTTAATATCTCGTGACGACGAGAGCACCGCAGTCTTAAAGACCTCCTTACCATTCATATACATAGGTGCCGAATACTCCTCCTTAGTGATATAAGGCGTAGGCTCCAACCGACGAACATAATGCAGACAATCTATCTTACTCGTGGTAGTCAAGCGTGAGCAAATCAAACCATCTCCCTGGGTAACAACAACTGCGCCAGCTCCATCACCAAACAGCACACACAACGCTCGGTCGCTCCAATCGACCATACGTGTAGGCTCCTCGGCAGCAATCACAAGAATATTCTTCGCTTTACCACTCTTTAGACGGTCATCCGCCATATCTAAAGCATAAATAAAGCCCGAACACGCTGCATTTACATCCACACAGGCACACTTGGCTCCAATCGCCCCCTGAACTATACAGCTCAAAGATGGGGTAATATACTCATTTACCACATTAGAGCAGATTATATAGTCGATATCCGAAGGCTTCAATCCAGCATCGGCAATCGCCTGACGAGATGCCTCGGCTGCCAAATCCTCCAATTTTTCTGAGGTGATTAAGCGACGCTCAGCCATTCCCGTGCGTGTGCGTATCCACTCGTCACTCGTATCGAGAAACTTTTCGAGCATAGCATTGGTCACGACCTTGGCGGGATGAGCCCTTCCTGTTCCAATAATCTTCATTAAAAAATAGTTTTTCTAAAACACTCTTATTCTTATACCAATCGATAGTGATTCGGGGTAATCCGAGTCGGTTGCAAATGTATCTAAAAGCATCACTAAACACGCAAATGTGCGGTCGAAAGGAGCTTTTTGTGACGAAACTACCATTTTTAGGGGTAAAATCCAATGTTTTTTAAAGTAAATTTACGATATTTGCACCAAGAAGTGAAGAAGCATTTATGACAGAATTATATAAATATAAAGAGTTACCCAAATATCTACTAAACAGAAGATACCTGTTTAGTTCGGTATTTTTCATACTAACCTTCTCGGTTTTGTTTATGGCTATTTACACACCCTTCTCTTCTACGGCGTGGTTTAGCCTTACAGATATGGGTAATTTCGGAATGATGATTGCATTCTATCTTGTTGCTCTGTCTATACTATTAATCAGCAAGTTAATAATGTATAGCTCGCAGGATCGCATACAATTTACTCTCTGGAAATATATTTTATGGGTAGTAGCCGAGGTTGTAATCATCTCTATTTTCTACACCCACTTTACATACGTATTTGTAGGACCCATTGAGGAGTCGATAGTAAACATCCTGGCTAAGTCGTTTGGCTGTATCCTGCTTATCATCGCTATTCCATATACGATTTTGACACTCTACGCCGCATATAAAGCTAAGGCTGAGGAGTTACAGATGTTGCAATACAAGCTGTCGATGCCAAACAATGAAACATCGATGGTCTATCCCTCACTGATAAACCTCCACGACTACAACGGTACGCTGAAGCTCACAATCAACTCCGATTCATTATATTATATGGAGTCGCAGGATAATTACATCAAGATACACTACGAGAACAATGGTAAGCTATGTTCATATATGCTTCGTAGTCGCACAAAGAGCATCGAGGAGAGCCTTGCCGACACAAGCATCGTACGTTGCCAGCGCTCATATCTTGTAAATGTAATGAAGATTAACCACATCAAGAAGGGCGGCAAGTTGCGTTATATTGTTCTTGAGCACGATGACATCAAGCCCATCCCCGTATCGGAGAGCTACTTCAAGAATCTACTCACAAAGATTGACAAGTTTAATGCGGCTGCTCTTAAAGACGAGAAGAGCGAAGCTGAGGCATAAAAAAATCCGACTCGAAAATGAGTCGGATTTTTTGTTATAACAGTAGGGTAGACCTATTTCACAATACCGATAATATCGCTCAAACGGTCAATACCTAAGCGCTCCATCTCCTGGGGCAAATCCTCAATAATACGCTTGCAAGCATAGGGATCCTTCAAGTTTGCAGCACCCACCTGAACAGCAGTAGCACCAGCCATCATCATCTCTATCACGTCCGATGCGCTCTCCACGCCACCACAACCCATAACGGGGATTGAGCAAGCGTTAGCTACCTGATACACCATACGCACCGCAACGGGGAATACGGCAGGACCAGAGAAGCCACCCATCTTATTTGCAATAACGGGACGACGACGCTTGGTGTCAATTCGCATACCCAGCAATGTATTAATCAAGCAGATACCATCAGCGCCAGCCTCCTCGCACGCCTTGGCAATAGCAACAATATCAGTAACATTGGGGCTCAGCTTAATAAATACAGGCTTGGTAGTTACCGCCTTCACGGCACGTGTCACCTCGGCAGCCATCTCAGGCTGTGTACCGAAGCTCATACCGCCATTATGCACATTGGGGCACGATACGTTCACCTCGATGATTGCTACCTGCTCCTCCTTATCAATCTTAGCACAACACTCGGCATACTCATCAATAGAGAAACCGCTGATATTAGCCACGATAGGCTTACGGAAAATCTTGCGCAACTCGGGCAACTCCTTAGCCACAACAGCATCTACGCCAGGATTTTGCAGACCAACAGAGTTAATCAAACCCGAACGGCACTCGGCAATGCGAGGCGTAGGATTACCAAAGCGAGCCTCACGTGTAGTACCCTTGATAGAGATTGAGCCGAGAATATTAATATCGTAAAACTCATTATGCTCACGACCGAAACCGAAGGTTCCACTCGCAGGAATAACAGGGTTGTCCAGCTTCACGCCGCACAACTCAACTGATAAATCTTTACACTTCTCCATAGCCATCTCTTACCAAATTATCTCTTCACGTTTCATCACGGGACCCTCCTTGCAGATACGCTTGTTACCTGTAAGGGTCTTACAGCTACAACCCATACAAGCGCCAAAGCCACATCCCATACGCTCCTCAAACGAGAGCTCACCACTCACGGTAGTGCAGTCGCACAGAGCCTTCAACATAGGCAATGGACCACACGAGTAGAAGAAGTCGAAGTCGATACCATTCTCACGAATTGCATCTGTAACAAAACCCTTGCTACCAACCGAGCCATCAGCCGTTGAGATATATACATCAGCGCCCAACGAGCGGAACTCGTCTGCATAGAAAATCTCCTTCGACGTATTAAAGCCCAACACAATGCTCACCTTACGACCACGTGCGATAAGCTCCTTTGCCAAACGATAGAGTGGGGGAACACCCACGCCACCGCCTACAAGCAGAGGCTTCTGGCACTCAACATCGGCATCGAAGCCATTGCCAAGACCTGTGAGAACATCCAACTCCTGCCCCTCGGACATACGGCTCATCTGCTCCGTACCACGACCTACAACCTTATATATAATAGTGATTGTAGTTTCGCTCCAGTCGCAAATAGAGATAGGGCGACGCAGATACAAACCCTCCAGCTCAATATTGACGAACTGACCCGGGCGTGTAATCCACTGCGTGTCACCTTCGAGCACCATACGCCATACGTCTGACGTAAGGGGCTCGTTAGCAACAACTTTATATAATCCTTTTTTATACATATTATTTACCGTCGATAGTTGACACACCCAACGTAATCTCCTCCAAGACGTTAAGCAATACGCTTACAGTCTCCAACGATGTGAACAATGTTACGTTATTCTCGGCAGCAGCACGACGGATATCGTAACCGTCACGACGAGTACCGTGCTGGTTTACATCGATAGTATTAATCACGTATGTTACGTGACCCTTGCGCAACTCATCGTAAATCTCGGTGCTACCCTCGCTAATCTTGCGGAGGTGACGAGTACGGATACCATTGGCACGAAGGAACTCGCAAGTACCCTTTGTAGCCTCGACATTAAAGCCCAAGTCGTAGAAACGACGAATGAGCGGCAAAGCACGCTCCTTATCAGCGTCGGCGATAGTTACGAAAATAGTACCGTAGTTAGCCACCGCTACGCCTGATGACTGCAATGATTTATAGAGTGCACGGTTAAGGCTTACATCGTAACCGATAGCCTCACCCGTTGACTTCATCTCAGGAGAGAGGTATGAGTCAACACCACGAATCTTTGCAAATGAGAAGGCGGG
>JAFNUH010000309.1 GCA_017384185.1 Alistipes sp. | reverse complement strand
CCTTGCGACGTGCCTCGGCAACAAGACCTGTAACTAAATTCTTCTGCAAGTTGTAGAGGTGCTCGATTGAGGGGCGGTAGTTCTCGAACATCTGATCATCACCCTTTGGCACGGGACCAGAGATGATAAGCGGAGTACGTGCATCGTCAATCAATACAGAGTCCACCTCATCGACAATCGCGTAGTGGTGCTTGCGCTGAACCAGATCCTTGGGTGAAGAGGCCATGTTGTCACGCAAGTAGTCGAAACCATACTCGTTGTTTGTACCGAAGGTAATATCTGCCAAGTATGCCTTGCGACGAGCCTCCGAGTTGGGCTGGTGCTTATCGATACAATCTACCGACAGACCGTGGAACTCGTACATAGGGCCCATCCACTCCGAGTCACGACGTGCCAAGTAGTCGTTCACAGTTACCACGTGAACACCCTTGCGAGCCAAGGCGTTAAGGAATACGGGGAGTGTTGCAACCAACGTCTTACCCTCACCTGTTGCCATCTCAGCAATCTTACCCTTATGCAAAACGACACCACCAAAGAGCTGTACATCGTAGTGAATCATCTCCCACTTAAGGTCGTTGCCTGCTGCTGTCCAGTGTGTCTGGTAGATAGCCTTATCATCCTCGATAGTAACGAAATCCTTATGTGCAGCCAAGTTACGGTCGAAGTCGTTAGCTGTAACCACAACCGTCTCGTTCTGAGTAAAACGGCGAGCTGTATCCTTCATAATGGCAAATGCCTCGGGAAGAATCTCATCCAACTGCTGCTCAATCTTCTCGTCGATACGCTTGGTTGTAACCTCAATATCCTTTGAAATCTTCTCCTTCTCCGAGAGAGAGATGTCGCTATGCTCGAGCTTCTGCTTCTGCTCTACGATATGTGCCTCGTCGGCTGCAATAAAGTCAGCGATACGACGCATAAGGGCTGCGCTATGCTCACGCAACTCATCATTCGAGAGCTTCTCGATAGAGGGGTAAACCTCCTTGATTTTGCGAACGTAAGGCTCAATCTGCTTACGGTCTTTATCGGTCTTTGAACCGAAGAAAAGTTTGATAACGTTACTTAAAATATCCATAGTGTTTGTTTTATATTCTATCTCAGAAATTTATCCCACAAATATAACGTTTTTTGAGCAAATGGCAAAATATTAGACCTCAATGGGTTTATTATTTCGATATTTGCTCAAATTATGGGAGAAATGTGCCGATTTTGGTTAATCTTCGTCGTCGGGAACGTCGTCTGATGCCGTCTGCGAGCAGGCTCTAAGAATACGCTTGCCCACGGGACAATCTTCACATAGTCTATCACGGCAATACTCAAACGAGAGTTGTAGCAACGCCTGGCTATCGAATGCCGTGCGAGCTAATGGACCATAGCTATTCCACTGGGCGATAATTGAATTTTTCTCAGCAGGGAGGTCCTCCAAAAGCGAGAGTGCACGTGAGCGCAGCTTCTCATTTTCGGTGTACGCCGAGTATGCGAACTGCATCTGTGCCACAAGATTTATGGCAAGCAGGTCGGTCTTTGTACGCCCCATACGCTTTGCCACCGTGCGAGATGTCTTGGCTGGTGTGTAGTGCGTGAGCCAATATGGAAGCGTCTCACAATTAAAGAGATTATGCACATCCTCGCCCGTAGCGCACATAAGCATACGGTCCATCATATCACGTGTGTGGGTGAGGAAATTAGCAATCTGCGAGAGCCGCAGTATAGGATGATTATTTGGATATATCTTCGTCAATCGCCACTCCGAGGCACGCATCGGCGTGATGGAGTATTTTGTTGCAAGATATTCGAAGTTGCGTTTAAGGTCAAGGATGTATGTGTCGTGTGGATAAAGCTCCAACAGTCCAGACGAGCCAATAAGCATAGCCTCAATATTTTGAGGCACCTGCCTCTCACGTAGGATAATGGCATAGGGTACACGATGAGCGAGCGTATCGAATGCCTGCTTATTATCCATACCGCCCATCGTACGTAGCAACATAACGTAGAAGGTCTGTTGCCAATTCTCGCCACACTCCTTGTATATGGCGTTGATGTCGCGATTCTTACGTTCGAGACGCTCGAAACCAAGTTTGGTGTATAGTTCGAGTTGTTGCAGTCGCCCTTGCGAGGAGAGATAACCACCGCAGCCGAAGTACGAGGCTCCGGCTTGCAAACGGTTTAGTTGTCGTTTTATCTCCTCCATAACGGCTTTTGCTACAAGAGGTTAAGCTCGAGCAGAGCCTCTTCGCTCATCATACTACGATCCCAAGGCGGTTCGAACGTGAGGATGATGTTTACCGAGCTTACGCCAGCTACCTTACCCACCTGAGTATTAATATCATCGATGAGCATATCTGCCATCGGGCAGTTGGGTGCCGTGAGCGTCATACGTATATTTGCCACGCCCTCGGGGTCGTAATCTATCTCATAAATAAGACCGAGGTCGTAGATGTTTACGGGTATTTCGGGGTCGTAGATGTTCTTCAGCGTGAGAACAATCTCGTGCTCCACCTTCAAAATCTCTTCCGGTGTCATATCATTAAATCTATGCCTTAGCGTTGAATGCCAAAGCGTACATCTTCATCTGTTTAATCATTGCAACAAGACCGTTGCTTCGTGTTGGCGAGAGGTTCTCGCCTAAGCCGATAGCATCAATAAAATAGAGCTCCATATCGAGAATCTCCTGCGGCGTGCGACCATTCATAACTCGAATGAGCAGGGCGATGATGCCCTTAGTGATTATGGCATCACTATCGGCTGCGAAATATACCTTACCATCCTCCAGGCGTGCATCAACCCATACTCGTGATTGGCAACCCTTTATCACGTAGTTATCGGTGCGGTGCTCGTCAGCTATGGCGGGCAGAGTATCGCTAAGCTCAATCAGATAGTCATATTTGTCGAGCCACTCATCAAAGACTGCGAACTCCTCGATAATCTCCTCTTGAATCTTATCTGTCATATATCGTTTAGTATAAAATCGTTATATCTTCACCCTCGGCTGCCGTAGGCTCATTTACACCGATGAGTATTGCCTGTGTAGTAGCCAATGAGGTCATATCAATCTTCTCGTCACGACGAGTAGCCTTAACACCTCCGCCAAAAATTACCAGAGGCACGTGTGTGTCGTAGCGATACATAGAACCAGATAGTGAGCGCACCTTGTCCTGCTCTTCAATCCATCCAGGCATAAGATTGATAATAATATCACCCGAACGACGGGGGTAGTATCCGTTCTGAATCTTACGACCATATCCCGATCCGAAGTAGCTGCTACGCATAGCCTCGGCAGTTACAGCGTGCGATACACCTCGCAGCTGCATAATAAATGTAGCAACATCGTGCTGTATCTCTGTCAAAGATAATTTCTTGCTCTCTATCAGATTGTGATTAAGGTATATAGCTCTGTCAATACATCCTAACACCCAATCTCCGTTACCATACTTTGAGCCGATGTATGCATTTGTAATCACCTCTGCCTGACGTACATTAAAGCACTCACGCTCCTTGCCGGGAGGATTGTACGAGGGGCTTGTTCCGTGGTCTGAAGTGAGGGTGATGAGCACCTGCTGAGGATCCTTGACCTGCGCCAAGAGGAATGTGATAAAGTCCTCTAAATCTCTATCCAGACGGTAAAGCATATCCTCATACTCAACCGATTCAGGACCATAGCGACGGCTGATGTAACGGGGTGTCTCGAGTACGATATTCAACATATCGGGAGCCTCATCCTGACCCATCTCGCACTTCGCCAGGAGTTGCTTTGCGAAGGCTAACGTAGCCTTATTACCAGCGGGAGTGTAGCACAACTTCTCGAAATCCTCGCTCACGTGAGCCTTGATATCAAGACCCTTTTCGGTGATAAAATCAATACGCTTATTGTTCTTACTGTGAATGCCTTCAATGACAGATACTTGTGAGTTCTGATAGTCATCGTATGGCAACAACGGCGTCCATCGTTTTTCGAGGAAGCTGAAGTTAATCATCTCGCTATTGTACGATGCAATCCACTGCGGCAACTCCTTTGTGTAGTATGTAGAAGTTGTCCAGGCAGACTGCACACTCTCCATCCAATATACCTCGCCAGCGTGACCTGCCATCACAATAGCTGACAAAGGCTCAATGGCAACCGTCGCAACACGGCTCTTTGTGTCGTGCTCGATGATAGCCTCCGAGAGTGTCTGCGCCGTAAGATTGCGTGGTGAGTAGTTACCCGAGCCTGCACTATATTTTAGGCTCTGCTCCTTTTTGTCGTCAATAAGGTTTATCTGAGAGTTTGTCACATAGTCAAACCAGCGGTCTGCCACTACACCGTGTGTCGAAGGCATAGCACCCGTTGCGATTGTCGCCAACGATACGGGTGATGTGGTCTGCATATAACTATATGAGGCGTTTGTAAACCACTGACCGTTACTGGTAAGACGACTAAAACCGTTGTTTGAAAAGTTCTTTGCATAACGCTCCAAGTCGTCAGCTCGCATCGAACTCACAACGATGTTCACAACCAAACGGGGCTTCGTTGCCGCCACAGCTTTCACCGCCGACGCCAGCATCAGCATCACCGCAAAACCTATATAAAAAATAAGTCGTTTCATAAAAATCCAATTACGGACGCAAAAATACAAATTTATCCAATTATCTTGATACAAATTGGATACAACAATACATAGACAAAAACCATAACGGTATTAGTCTATTCCATTACCAATGAAGACATTCACGGTCTTCATTATATTAAATATCCTCTTTTACTCCTCGCTCTGCTCGGGCTCCTCGGGAAGAGTGAACTCAGTGAAGCCTGCGCCTACCAAGATATTAAACCAAGAGAAAGCCTTCTTGATATCTGATACGTGTACACGCTCACGGTCATACTCGGGAAGAACGGCTGCAAACTCAGCCTTGAGCTTATCGGCAGACTCTTTGTGAGAGATAGCAGTCTGACCATTTGTGTGTGCATACATACGAGTAAACACCTCTGCCAATGCGATATCCTCACCCTCAGTAAACATAGAGATCTCCGACAAAGCGCTTACACGTGATGTAGCCGAAGCATTCATACGATTACCATTCTCCAATGACTCAACAATAATACCACGTGTTGACTGTGCAACATACTTGTAAAGACCGGGCATACCCGAAATTGCCAAAATATCCTTAAATTCCATAATATAATTTATTGTTTAATAATTATCTATTTAACCCCTCGGCTAATTATCCTTGCTAATATGCACATCCAACTGCGGGAAGGGGAAGTTTGCGCCGTGCTTAGGTAACTCCTTATAGAAAGCCTCCGTCACGGCATCATACATAGCCCAATAATCACTATTAAGCACCCACACACGAGCCTCAATGACAACCGCACTATCTGCCAAGGCATCAATGCGAACATAGGGCTCGGGCGAAGGTAAGGCACGACCATCACGCTCAATAATATCGAGCATTGCCGCACGTATTACATCATAATCATCACCATACGACACCGACACTTTCCAGCTACAACGGCGCACCTTTGAGGTTGAGAAGTTATTGATTACTGATGTCGAAATTGCATTATTAGGAACGTAAATTGTCTTCTTATCGGTGGTATGCAAAACAGTATTAAAGAGGTTAATACTCACAACCGTACCACTTACATCCTGCGACTCGATATAATCTCCCACACGATAAGGACGAAGCACGAGCAACATAATACCACCTGCAAAGTTCTGCAACGTGCCACTCAGCGCCATACCGATAGCCAAACCCATCGAAGCCAACACGGCAATAAATGAAGATGAGTTGAAGCCCAATGTCGATACTATAATCAGCGTAATAAAGACATAGCCAAGCACCTTAATTGCCGTCAGCAGGAACGAATGCAACGATACCTCCACGCCACGACGTGTCATAATTGTATCGGCAAGCGTTACGAGTTTGCGAAGCAGCCAACGACCAACGTAGAATATCGCAAGCGAAATAAGGAACTTAATACCTGTCCATACGAGCCAATTTGCCATCTCGCTCCATATATTCTTCACAAAGTCCTCATCCGCAAGAGTTCTAACTGCCTCCGCAAAGCGTGCTTTCTGCACACTATCGGGGACTATCAAGCTCTCCAACTTCTCTGCGTCGCTCTGCAAAAATATATTCAACATATAGCTTTTATCCTAATCTTCTAACTTTAACTCGGCAAAAATAGTTATTTTTTTGTGAAATACACTATCTTTGAGCTATATTAACACCCCAAAGCGATACTCAACAATAAGAAAGCTCGAAGCGATGAATTGGCAAATATGCAAAAATATTATCCTACAAAGCTTTATAGGCTTGTGTTGCGCCGTGGTATGCGCTGCAAGCGTTGGGTGTAAGGAGTTCGATGAGCCTGCTTGGGAGGTGGCGTTACCCGATGCTCCGAACATAGCAATTGCCGACCTGCACAGTATGATTACAGGACGCACGGTTATCATTGAGCAGGATATTGTAATCGGTGGTTATGTAACATCGAGCGATGAGGCATCTAACTTCTACCGCACATTGACCATTGAAGACTCCACGGGTGGTGCGGAGATTATGGTTGGATTGTACGATACGCACAACATTTACCCCAAAGGTTACTATCTGACAGTTACCCTTAAAGGTTGTGCCGTTGCGGAGCATTACGGAGTGATGCAGGTCGGAATACCAACTGCCGAATATAGCTACTACCCCACCGATTATTTTGCTTCACGTACCGTAGTAGATAAGCACACAAAGCGCTATGACAAACGTCGTGACGTATCTCCCAAAGTTACATCAATTAGAAACCTAACACCAACCGATTGTGGCAGATTAGTAAACATCGGAGCTATCACAGCTCAAAACAGTGAAGCATGGGAAGAATACTCGATATTTACAGACAAAAACGGCAACAAAATCGCTATATACACCTCCGAATATGCCGATTATGCACAGAATCCTATACCCACTGGAGCAGTGAGTATTACGGGTATATTGCAATATGGCAAAGTCGATGGCGAAGAGTTATATATAATAAAGATGCGTGATGAGAAGGATTGTAATAGTATTAATTAGCGTAATTCTTGTTGCGTGTAACAACTCAATGCCCACGTTCGAAGAGCCCCTGCGTGGTAATATATCTATTGCGCACCTAAAGACTCTTGCCGCATCGGAATCATATACAATTACGGAGGATATATCTATCGAGGGGTATGTTGTAGCAAATGACCTATATGGAGAATATTATAAATCCATTATCATCTGCGACGAAAGTGGCGGAATCGAAATTGCAATAGACACACGCAAAACGGCTACACTATTCCCCATATCTGCTCGTGTTGTAGTGCATTGCTCGGGACTAACTATTAGCGACTATGGAGGGAGGTTGATTCTTGGTGCAATACCTCAAGGAGGTTATACGGTTGACCGTATTGCAGAAAGAGATATTCTGCGATATTTTCTCGTAGATAAATCATCGCCAAAGGCTATCCGCCCCACAACTATTACCATAAGCAATATAAACACAACACATATAGGCAATTACGTCCGCCTGGACAATCTATCATTTGGCGAGCAAGCCTCTCTTACGTGGTGCGATACAGACCCCATAACAGGCGATTATATCACAACAGAGCGTATCGCCTCTGACACAAAAGGCAACACAATCGCCATCAGAACCATCGCCGAGTGTAGCTACCGCAACGAGAAGATACCCTCAGGCGTCGGCACTCTCTGCGGCATCGTCGAATACTTCAACGGCACATACTCCCTGCGCATCGTAAATCACCAGATAGCATTTTAGAGAGGAACGATAGACATAGCAAATAATCCCACTTATAAAAAAACTTCTCCAAAAATTTGGTTTATAAAATAAACTACTTTATATTTGCATTAAGAATAGAGCTCACGAGGCTCGCAGAACAAAATTACTCAACTATTACAATTATCTAATTATGGAAAAAACTCAATTAACCGAGGCTCAGAGCTTGGAGCTCATCACCTCAATGATTAACGACTCACGCTCACGCTTGGCACGCAATTCTGGCACTCCATTTCTGATTTGGGGCTACACAACCGTAGCCGTATCGCTTCTCAATGCTATGGCACTCTACTTGGGATGGAGCCACGCTTGGGCTTGGTCGTGGTTCTCAATTCCCGTTGTAGGCTGGTTGGGAATGTTACTCTTCTTTAAGCAGGAGCCGAGCGCCCGCAACTACATCGACCGTATTGTCTCGATGATATGGGTTGTGATTGGATTATCTTTTGCCTGGTTGTTCGTTGGAGCTGTTGTCTTTGGCTGCTCGATTAGCTTCCTTACCGTGGTTGTTATGGGTATTGGAACTGTTCTGACGGGATGCGTCATCAAGCATCGCACTACAGCTATATGCGGCTGGGCGGCAATGTGTGCATCGCTTATCTTCCCTGCTGTCTATTTCATAATGGCTAAAAGCGGTTCAGCAGCAGCTATCTCTGAGGTGTGGATTTGGGGCGAATTGATAGTTTTTGCCTTAATATTCCTTCTTATGATGGTTATCCCCGGTCATATTCTCAACCACAAGTATAACAAATAAGCCAATAGCGTATGTTCAAAGAGTTAAATCCGCTATTACACTCGGAGCTACGATTGGCTGTAATGTCAGTATTGCTGAGTGTTGAGAGTGCTGATTTTGTCTTTCTGCGAGAACAGACGGGGGCAACAGCAGGCAACCTAAGTGTACAGATTGACAAACTACAGCAGGCAGGATACATCACTGTCGAAAAGGGGTTTCAAGGGAAGAAACCACGTACTACCTGCGCCATAACAGAGCAAGGAATCTCCGCATTTGAGGAGTATGTTAAGGCGTTGAGAAGTTATATCGGTAAAGGATTGTAAAAAAATGGGAGCTAAGATTTAGCTCCCATCATTTACTATTTAATATCACCAACAGCCTTTTGATACTCCTGCCACAGACTCTCAATATTGTACTGCTCGCCCAAAATGCTCCTTATCGCACCATCGAACGACCAAGGCACAATCTCCAAAGTACTTAGGTTAAACTTACGCAAGAAGTCAGGGTCGTAGTTGTCACGAATCCATACAAAGAAATAACCAGCATATCGGTAACCCTTGGTATAGTGCCCACCTTTGGGGCGATCCTGCTCGCCATAGAAACCTCCGTTAGCCACTCGTACAGCATCTGCCATACCCTCGATAAATACCCAGAAAGTCTTGTTAGTACCGTAGGTACCTATACCTTGCGGCTCAAGCTGATAGGCGTGCGTAAGCTCGTGCAACAAAACACCTCGAGTCTCAAACAACACCTTCTCATCGCCACTACCCTTATATGATTTCTCTACGTGGCGGGTGCTATAATAAATCTTCACACGCCCATTACCACCACTCTTTGCCGAGATACCCTCTCTATCCTCGATAGTATAGTGCAACTTCTCAACGGGAGTCACCGCATCCTTTGGCGAGAAGTAGAGCGTAGCCAACACCTCACGTGCTCGCTCGGCGATATACTCCTCGGGGTTGGGAACAAGACGATGGTAAATCTGTGAACCCTCAGCTTGCGGAGCCTTATCCTCAAAGACAATCTCTCCCACGTTGTAATTACGCCACTTCTTTGTCTTTAGCGGCTTAACCTTCACACTTCCCTTTGTCTGCGCCACTGCAGGGTTAGCAATAGCAGATACTGCCACCACGCACATCAAGGCAAAAATAACTGTAAAAAATCTCTTCATTTGTTTTAGATTTTATTTATGACGAAGAGCGAGTTCTCGCTCCATATCCTCTATCGTACAACCCATCTGCTCCATCAGTACCAACAGATGATAAATCATATCCGAAGCCTCGTAGATGAAACGGTCACGGTTACCATCAACAGCCTCAACGACGCTCTCAACGGCCTCCTCGCCCACCTTCTGAGCAATCTTCTTCACGCCTTTAATAAAGAGTTTTGTTGTGTACGAGCCCTCGGGCATATCACGGTGACGCTGCTGGATAACGCCCTGAAGATGACGGATAAAACCCTCGCTATCGGGCGTATCGAAACAACTCGTAGTACCACGATGGCAAGTAGGACCGATGGG
>JAFNUH010000308.1 GCA_017384185.1 Alistipes sp. | reverse complement strand
CTTAGGTCGCTGCGCTCCGAAGGTTGCAGAACCCAAGGTTGTGTAAATATATCTTTCCTCTCGTCACCTTCCCCAGCTCTCACGGTCGAGTGAACGATATGTTATCGCCTCCGAAATATGCAGGGGCGAAATATCCTCGGCACCCTCCAGGTCGGCTATCGTGCGTGCTACCTTGATTATGCGGTCGTAGGCACGTGCCGATAGTTGCAGGCGCTCCATTGCTCCGTCCAGCAGTCGGCGTGCACTCTCCGACAGAGGGCAGAACTGGCGCAACATCGCCGACGACATCATTGTGTTGGTGTAAATCCCCGTGCCACGAAAACGCTCCGCCTGACGCTCACGTGCTCGCATAACACGTTCACGCACCACCTCGCTCGCCTCCGCAGGCTCTGTCGAGCTGAGCTCCTCCCTCGATACGGGCGTTATCTCCACGTGCAGGTCTATGCGGTCCATCAACGGACCCGATATGCGCCCCACATAACGGCGCACCGCCGCAGGCGAACAGGTGCACTCCTTGTCGGGGTGGTTGTAGTAGCCACACGGGCAGGGGTTCATCGATGCCACAAGTGTGAAATTCGAGGGGTAATCCACCGAGTAGCGCACCCTCGATATGGTTATATGTTTATCCTCCATCGGTTGGCGCAGCACCTCCAGCACCGAGTGCCCAAACTCGGGCATCTCATCCAAAAACAACACACCGTTGTGTGCCAGCGACACCTCGCCAGGCTGTGGTGTGTTACCTCCGCCGATGAGAGCCATCGGTGATGCCATATGGTGCGGGGCACGGAAGGGACGCTGGCGCATCAAGCCACGTGTCGTACCCAGTTTCCCCGCCACGGAGTGTATCTTCGTCGTTTCGAGCGCCTCCTCCAAGGTCATTGGTGGCATAATTGTGGGCATACGGCGTGCAAGCATCGTCTTGCCCGAACCCGGAGGACCTATCATTATCACGTTGTGACCACCTGCTGCGGCAATCTCCAACGCTCGCTTTGCGTGTTGCTGACCCTTCACGTCGGCAAAGTCATCGGCATAAGGCTCTGCGGAGATGGTGCTCTCCAACTCGTGAGCGACAGAAAAAATCTCCTGCTCGCCATTGAGCGAAGCGGCAACCTCTGCGAGCGACTCCACGGCTAACACCTCGATGCCATCCACCACGGCCGCCTCCATAGCATTTTCACGTGGGACATATATGCGCTTAAAACCTCTCGCCTTAGCCTCGGCAGTTATGGGTAACACACCCCTTACGCCTCTCACACGTCCATCGAGCGAGAGCTCGCCGATGAACCACGCCTCAGCCAGGCGCTCTGCCACAATCTGATTTGTTGCGGCAAGTATAGCCACTGCGATGGGCAGGTCGAAGCCCGAGCCCTCCTTGCGCAGGTCGGCAGGGGCTAAGTTTACCACACATTTGCGGGCGGTCATACGGTAACCCGAGTTCTCGAAAGCCGAGCGTATGCGTTGCTCGCTCTCACGCACAGCATTGTCGGGCAGACCCACTAAAAACAATCCCAAGCCACCGCCCGTGATGCTCACCTCGACGGTAACCTCCATTGCTCCGATGCCCGAAACAGTACCCGTATATGCTCGAATGACCATAGTTCCTTTTTATTCCTTTTTTACCTCTCTATCTCGTTGCCCTTAGAATGGCACCTCGTCAGTTAAGGGGCGTTGCTTGTCCATATTTGTGGGACCCTGCTGGATGTCAAACTCGTTGCCTCCCATCGAAGAGCCTAAGCCGCCACCCATTGGCGCACCCAAGCCTCCCATCGGGGCGCTCGCTCCACCCGCTACGGGGAGTGCAAACTCATCATCGCCCAAGCCACCCATCGAACTTGCTATCTGCGTATATCCGCCACCCATCGGGTCGCCTGCCGTTGAGAACTCATCCATATCGAGGTCCATAAAGCGTGTCTGCTCCTTGAGGAAGCGCAGCTTAACATCTGTTGCGGCACCACTACGGTGCTTGGCGATGATAATCTCTGCCATACCCGCCGTGGGCATACCATTCTCGTCGGTATTCATACCGTAGTACTCGGGACGGTGGATGAATGCCACGATGTCGGCATCCTGCTCGATAGCTCCCGACTCACGAAGGTCGGAAAGCTGCGGGCGCTTCGAGCCGCCACGTGTCTCGGTTGCACGGCTCAGCTGCGACAGAGCGATGATAGGCACGTTCAGCTCCTTGGCGATAGCCTTCAGCGTACGTGAGATGAATGCCACCTCCTGCTCACGGTTACCCTTCGACTCGGCGTTGCCGGTCATAAGCTGGAGGTAGTCTATGATGATAATCTTGATGTCGTTGTGAATCTTCAGTCGGCGAGCCTTCGAGCGGAACTCAAAAACCGAGAGCGCAGGCGTGTCGTCGATAAACAACGGAGCTGTACCCAGCGGCTTGGTGGCGCTCTCAAGGTGTCGCCACTGCTCGGGCGTGAGTCGTCCCGACTTAATATCCGTACCGCTAAGACCCGTCTCGGCAATGATAAGACGCATCATAAGCTGCACGGATGACATCTCAAGCGAGAAGAATGCTACGGGCGACTCGTGGTCGATAGCCATATTGCGAGCCATCGAGAGCACAAAGGCGGTCTTACCCATCGCAGGACGTGCCGCAATGATGATAAGGTCGCTGGGTTGCCAGCCGAGTGTCACACGGTCAACTGCCATAAATCCTGATGGTACGCCGTTGAATGCCGAGGTGTTCTTGCTCGCCTCCTCAATCTGCGACATAGCCTTCGCCAAGACATCCTTGGCGCTCTGCACCGAGCGCTTCACGTGACCCTCTGCCACCTTGAAAATCTCGCTCTCGGCATATCCGATAAGGTCCGTAACGTCCTGGTCCTCGTCGTATGAGCGGCGCTGAATCTCCGTTGCGGAGCGAATAAGCTCACGCTGAACATACTTCTGCGCAATAATCTTGGCGTGGAACTCCACGTTGGCAGCCGAACCCACCTTCTGCGTGAGCTGCGCCAGATATGCCGCACCTCCCACCTTCTTCAGCTCGCCACGCACCTTCAGGCACTCGGTTACGGTGTAGAGGTCGATAGGCTTCAGCTCTGCCGACAAAGACTCGATAGCCTTGTAGATTAGGCGGTGCTCCTCGGTGTAGAATGCATCGGCTGTTACGTACTCCTGCACGGCGATGATACTGTCGTGCTCGAGCATCAACGCACCCAATACAGCCTCCTCAAGCTCAATGGCTTGTGGCGGTACGGTGCCTACTACGTTAGCCTCGGTTATATTGTCGTATGCGGCACGATTGCGTGCCGAAGGGGTAAATTCTCTTGCCATAAGAAATGGGTGTATAATTTCAAATTTCAAAATTAGGAAATTTTACCCAAACGGCAAGCCTCAAAGAGTAGAAATTTATGAACAAAAAGAGCTAACCTGTTTATAACCCTGTTAATATAATTAACAGCTCGGCTCTCGGTGGCGAAAAATGGGGCTATCCCTCGATGTGCAGAGTGTGGCGTGGCGTAGCCAGAACGGCAACACTCAGGCGTGCGCCCTCGACCTCACGCAGGATAGTTGTGCCGAGCGAGATGATTGTCGCTCCCGTTGTTAGCACATCATCCACCAGCAGAATATGTTTGCCACGCAGATGCTCCGTGCGGCGCAGACGAAAAATACCCTCGACGTTATCCCAGCGCTCCGAGTGGTGTTGTTGCGAGACCTGACTCTTGTTGTAGCGGTAGCGTATGGCACTGCGGCGGTCAACCTCCACACCCAGCTCACGGGCTATGCCGTCGGCGAGATACTCCGATTGGTTGTAACCACGTGTGAGCCTGCGCCACCAGTGTAGCGGCACGGGGATGATAACATCCACATCGTCATATAACCCGCTCTGCTTCAGGCAGGCACCATACCAGCGCCCTAAATCGTATGCCGTGCGCCACATATTGCCATACTTGAAGCGGTGTATGGCTCGTCGCCACGGACTGCCCTCGACATACCACACAAAGGCGGATGCCTTGCAGACGGGCATCAAACCGCCAAAACTATCTCGCAGTGGATTCTCCTCCTCGAGCCATAGGTGTGTCAGCGGAGCCGTAGCCTCGCAGAGCGAACAGACGACAGCCTCGCCACGAGGTAACGCCCCTGAGCATATAGGGCAGACGGGTGGCAGGATGAGGCGTCTGAGGTCGTGCCACATATCACTGAGCATCGACATCTATGGCAATATTTATTGATTTGTACTCGCTCTTTATGCGGAACTGCTCCAACGCATTGCGCAATAACTCTCGGGCACGGGATAGGGATGCGCCATTCTCGATTTTGAGCATTATGCGCACTATATGTTCGCCACGTATGCGGTCTATGGGTGGCGATACGGGACCCGCAACACGTGAGGCAAAGAGCGTGCGCAGGGTGTCGGCAAGGGCTGATGCGGCTCGCCAAAGCAAATCTCTATTTTGCTCACGCATAGTGAGTTGTATGATGCGAGAGTAGGGCGGATACGAGAATGCGTGTCTGTCGGCAAGCTCGCTACGAGCCATCGCATCGTAGTCCGCCTGCGCCACCCATCCTATGACGGGATTGTCGGGCTCGGAGGTCTGTATTATCACCACCCCCTCGCTCTCTCGGCGACCGGCACGACCTGCCACCTGCGTCATTAGCTGGAAGGCTCGCTCCGAGGAGCGGAAGTCGGGCGAGTTGAGCATATTGTCGGCATTGAGAACACCCACCACGCTCACGCCGGCGAAGTCGAAACCCTTGGTTATCATCTGCGTGCCGACCAGGATGTCGGTCTCGCCACTCTCAAATGCCGAGATTATACGATTATAGGCGCTCTCCGATGTGGATGTATCTCTGTCAAGTCGTGCCACACGTGCCGAGGGGAACAACTCGGCGATAGCCTCCTCTACTCGCTCCGTGCCGAAGCCCATAGGCTTAATATCTGCCAT
>JAFNUH010000307.1 GCA_017384185.1 Alistipes sp. | reverse complement strand
TTTGCTACCGACACCACGAAACGAAGGTTTGCCTTTGTGAGCTTATCCAAAGCCTCCTGGTCACCCTTGCGGATACGTTGTGCAAGTTCTACCTCCTCCTCGACGGTGATAAGGTCCTCCTTGCCAATCTCCTGCAAATATTTATCAAGTGATGCACTTTCACGGTTGGTAATCGATTTTGTAATCTTTAATTGACGCATATCTCTAACAGTTAAAAATTTCTTCTAAGTCCGAATTGAGTAATAATCTGTTCGCAACAGACATTTTCTTATATTTACGAATTTCTATACTATTTTGTTTCACTCCGACACTTTTTTATTCATAAATATCTCTCGGACTTGCTATATTAACGTATAATATGATTGAAAAATTCTCTTTTCACGCACTAATTATTCTAATAATATGTCTGCACGCCAACCCCGTATCAAATATTGAGCCTAAGTTCAGCAGGTTATAGTGCATATAATAAAAAATAGAGCCTTCGACTCTGTTTATTATCGAAAGCTCTAAGTAAACTATAAATTTGCCCTATTATACTACCAAGCGAACAAAGGATACTCTGCCATCATAGCGTTTACATCCTTGCGAACTGCTGCGATGTTCTCCTCATTCTCGGGGTCGTGGAGTACACGGTCGATAAGCTCAACGATGTAATCCATCTTATCCTCCTTAACACCACGTGTAGTGATTGCAGGAGTACCGAAACGAAGACCAGATGTCAAGAAAGGTGAACGAGAATCGAAGGGTACCATATTCTTATTAGTAGTGATATCGGCAGCAACCAAGCACTTCTCTGCGAGCTTACCTGTGAGCTCGGGGAACTTAGTGCGGAGGTCGATCAACATAAGGTGGTTGTCTGTACCGTTAGATACTACTGTGTAACCACGCTTTGCAAATGCCTCAGCCATAGCTGTTGCATTCTTCTGTACCTGCTTCTGATACTCCTTATACTCGGGCTGCAAAGCCTCGCCAAAAGCGACAGCCTTAGCTGCGATAACGTGCTCCAAGGGACCACCCTGAATGCCGGGGAATACAGATGAGTTAAGAATCTGCGACATCATCTTTACAACACCCTTAGGAGTGGTCAAGCCCCAAGGATTCTCGAAATCCTTGCCCATCAAGATGATACCACCACGAGGACCACGCAGAGTCTTGTGAGTTGTTGATGTTACGATGTGAGCATACTTTACGGGGTTGTCCAGGATGCCTGCTGCGATAAGACCAGCTGTGTGAGCCATATCTACCATAAAGATAGCGCCTACCTTGTCAGCAATCTCACGCATACGCTTGTAATCCCACTCACGTGAGTAAGCTGATGCGCCACCTACGATAAGCTTGGGCTTGTGCTCCAAAGCCTTGCGCTCCATATCCTCGTAGTCGATTGTGCCAGTAGCCTCGCTGAGTTGGTAGCCGATAGCGTTGAAGTACTTACCAGACATATTTACGGGTGAACCGTGTGAAAGGTGACCACCGTGTGCGAGGTCAAGACCCATAAATGTGTCGCCGGGCTGCAACACAGCGAAGAATACTGCCATATTAGCCTGTGCGCCTGAGTGGGGCTGTACGTTTGCATACTCTGCACCATACAACTCGCAAAGACGCTCGATAGCCAAACGCTCTACCTTGTCAACAACCTCACAACCGCCATAGTAACGAGCTGCGGGGTAACCCTCAGCATACTTGTTTGTAAGAACAGAGCCCATAGCAGCCATAACCTGGTCGCTAACGAAGTTCTCTGATGCGATAAGCTCGATACCGTGCATCTGACGAGCACGCTCCTCGGCGATAAGCTCGAAAATCTGATTATCCTGTTTCATCGTCTATTATTTGTTTGAATTTAACTTCTCAATTTGTGTGTAATAGAGATGACGAAGCGCTGCTATCGGGTGGTGAAAAATCATTCTCGGTCCCGAATATCGCATCACCTGACGAATGCGCTCACGCATCTCCGGTTTGTAGCAGTGAACTTTACACTGCGAGCAAAAACTCTTCTCTGCCATAAACGGGCACTTCAGGGTGCGCTGGTCGGCATACTCGGCAAGCTCTCGGCACTTGTCGCAAAGCTGTTTTGTGCCGTGGTTATTGCGACAGTAGAGGGCAATCATATCTCGCACGACCTCTCTCTCGTGTTGTAGCTTACGTGTAATTTTTGCCTTGTTCATCATCATTATTGCACGCAAAGGTAGAAAAACATTTTCGTTTTAGAAAATTTTTATATCATAAGTGATATAATCTTATTTTTAACTCCAAATTAAATTTTTGCAGTTGGGTTGTTCGGGTTCTCGGCAGGAAGTCGAATAATGTCTAAAATGGTATTTTTGTATATTGGAATGTTTCAATTGGACTAAAGGGTGATATATTTTATATTTGATACTTTGTGAAATATATCATTTGACACATTTGCAAGGGTGTATATTTAGCTGTTTACATATTGTGCCTCAATATGATATGGCGATATTTACGTTACCTTATTTATGATTATTAAAAATTTTCTATATCAAAATAGAAATGAATAAAATCAAGACATATTGTGAAATGATAAAAATAATACATATATTTGTAAGAAATTTATTATACACGCAGAGTGTAAACGATAATAAACAACAATAAAAACTATAAAAAATGACAATAAACCATTTTGTAGCCATAGATTTAGGTGCCACAAGTGGTCGTGTAATCTTAGCTTCGTTGTGCGACGGAAAAATTTCGATGGAGGAGATTCATCGCTTTCCTGACCCTATAATCGAAATGCAAGGTCACTTCTATTGGGACTTTCCTGCTATATATAAATCTGTGATTGACGGACTGTCGAAGGTCGCAGCTCGTAACATTGAGGTATCGGCAATTGGTATCGACACGTGGGGTGTAGATTTTGTCTGCTTCGGCAAGGATGGTGGAATGTTGCGCCTGCCCTACTGCTACCGTGACCCCCACACCGTAGGTGCTCCTGAGGAGTTTTTCAAGCGTATGTCACGTAAGACGCTCTACGATAAGACGGGTATTCAGATTATGAATTTTAATTCCGTCTTCCAGTTAGATACTATGCGTCGCAACAAGTGTTCGGCATTGGAGGCGGCTGCGAAGATTCTGTTTATCCCCGATGCATTGGCATACCTGCTTACTGGTGAGGCAGTGACTGAATACACCATAGCCTCTACGGCACAGATGATTAACCCTCGCACCAAGCAGTGGGATGAGGATATTTTACTCCTGTTGGGGCTTAATGCAGACAACTTTGGTCGTATGATTATGCCCGGTGAGCAGATTGGCGTGCTTACCGAGGAGGTGCAACGATTGACTGGTTTGGGCGCTGTGCCCGTGGTTGCTGTTGCGAGCCACGATACAGGCTCTGCCGTTGCTGCCGTTCCAATGGAGGACGAGAAGTCGGCATATCTTAGCTCTGGCACGTGGTCGCTGATGGGAATAGAATCGCAGGAGCCGATTATCTCTGAGGAGAGTTTTGCTATGAATTTCACAAACGAGGGTGGCATTGAGGGTACAATCCGAGTGTTGAAAAATATCTGCGGTATGTGGCTTTTGGAGCGTTGTCGTGCTGAGTGGGAGGAGATAGGTTATGGTGATTTGATAGCTATGGCTGAGAAGGAGCAGGCGTTCCGTTCGTTGATAAATCCCGATGCGCCCTGCTTTGCAAATCCCGCTTCTATGACGGTAGCTATTGCGGAGTATTGTCACGCTACGGGACAACCCGCCCCCGAGAATATTGGACAATATGTGCGTTGCATATTTGAGTCGTTGGCACTTCGCTATCGTCAGGTGATTGAGATGCTTCGAGAGTTGTCGCCCGTTGCTATCGAGAGATTATATGTTATTGGAGGTGGCGCTCGTAACGACCTATTAAATCAATATACTGCCAACGCTATCGGCATCCCCGTAGAGACCGGCTCGTCGGAATCTACCGCTATTGGAAACGTTATGATGCAGGCTAAGTGGGCAGGTGTCGTGGCAACTATCGCCGATATGCGTACGATGATTCGTGCATCGCTCGATGACAGAAAACGCTATGAGCCACAGTTCGAAGAGACGTGGCAAAAGGCTTACGAAAAGTATTTGACTATCTACACTGAAATATAATATAAAATATATAAACTACTATGAAAAAGGAACTTATTGAAAAGGCTTATGAAATAGCCAAAGAGCGTTATGCGGCAATTGGTGTTGATACTGATGCTGCAATGGATGCTCTGCAGAAGATTCAACTTTCGCTGCACTGCTGGCAGGCTGACGATGTTAATGGCTTCGAGGATGCAGGTGCTTTGACCGGCGGTATTCAGGCTACGGGTAACTACCCAGGTCGTGCTCGCAACATCGAGGAGTTGCAGGCAGATATTAAGAAGGTTATCTCGCTGCTCCCTGGTAACCATCGTTTGAGCCTCCACGCAAGTTATGCCGATTTCCGTGAGACGGGACCTGCTGACCGTGACGAGCTTGAGCCTAAGCACTTCGAGAGTTGGATGAAGTGGGCTGAGGAGAATGGTATGAAGCTCGACTTCAACTCAACATCGTTCTCTCACCCTAAGAGCGAGGATTTGACACTTGCAAGTCCCAAGGAGGAGATTCGCTCATTCTGGGTAGAGCATACAAAGCGTTGCCGTGCTATTGCCGACGAGATGGGTCGTCGTCAGGGTGACCCTGCAATGCTCAACATCTGGATTCACGACGGTTCAAAGGATATTACCGTTAATCGTATGAAGTACCGTGCCATCCTGAAGAAGTCGTTGGATGAGATTTTGGAGCAGAAGTATGAGTGGATGCGTGACAGCGTAGAGTCAAAGGTTTTCGGCATTGGTCTTGAGAGCTATACCGTTGGTAGCAACGATTTCTATATCGGTTACGCTGCTCAGAAGGGTATTATGGTTACACTCGATACGGGTCACTTCCACCCCACTGAGTCTATCGCCGACAAGATGTCATCTCTGTTGCTCTTTACGCCCGAGGTTATGTTGCACGTGAGCCGCCCCGTACGCTGGGACTCTGACCAC
>JAFNUH010000306.1 GCA_017384185.1 Alistipes sp. | reverse complement strand
CTTCACGTATGCCACGCCTGAGTCGTAATAGTTATAGAATCCAGCTATCGAATCGCCCTGAATACTCAGCGGCGCACTAACCCTGTCAAAGCCATTTACCACTAACACACGACCTCGCTCATTAGCAGCACGGTACGACGAAAGTACCTCACTCGGAAAGCTCTCTCCGCCCTTATTTACCGCAGTTACTCGATAGCTGTAGTGCTTACCTCGCTGCTGCTTCATCTTAACCGTTGTACCATTTACCTTTACGCCATTATCAAAGCCCCCATCGCCAACACGTGTATAGACGATGTAATAATCGGGCGTAGCCGATGGCTCCAACTTATCCTCGACGGCACTCCACTTCAGCTCAACATCCGCCGACGCATCATCCACGAAGGCTACGCTGAAGCGCTCAACAGGCAGAGGTTGTACTGTATATGGCACACCATATTGACTTGAAATATAGCGTAATATACCCTTATATATAGCTCGGCTGACCAAGAATTTGAAACGTGGATCGTTACCATATCGCATATCGGCAAAATTTTGGTGCGACATCGACTCCAACAACATTGTCGGAACACTCGGCACACGAGCCTCATAATAGGAGCGATTCCACATACCTCGGCGGCTCCAGTTAGGCTCCACCGTAGCGCGTATATCCTCCACCATCTGCGTCATAACAACATCTGTCAAATCTCGTGACAGGTAGCGGTCGGCACCGCCCTCGAAACGACCCTTATTCTCCTTTGTATAATAGATACCCAAAGTTCCTATAATATCGTCGTTAAGTCGTACGCCCGCATCGGAGTGGAACGCCAATGCCATATCGATAGGAATAGACTTACCCTCCTCCTTGGGCAGACGCTCCGAGCCACCCATCAAGTTATTTACCCAATGTGCTCGTGACATAAGGTCGTCCTTGTAATCATCCTTATTCTCTTTCGGGGTATAAACCTCCTCATCGAATCCCGACCACTGCAACCAATAACGTGAGCCTTCGCAGAATCGTGGATACTCACTCGTCATAGCCTCATATTCGATATCCTCCTGCTGCAAATGCGACGATACCGTACGAGCTATATTGCCATATCCACCACCAATCTTCACACCGTCAGCCGAAATCTTCCGTCCCGCCTCGGCACTCTTATTTGAAAGCGACACCAGCACACGCTCCTCACCCTCGGCAAAGTCGAAGTGACCCAAGTAAACCCACATACCGCCACCCATAGTCTGGTTAACGGCAAAGCGGCTCTCGCCACCACGGTGATGAACAGTATAAACCACATCGTCAGCACTCTCCTCTCCGAAGCTCTTATACGACACATATACGGCATACTCTCCATCCTCGGGAATTGAAGCCATCCACTCGGCACGACTCTCCGAGCCTGACGTTATGCTCTCCACGACACGCACGCTGCCCTCCGTAAATGGATTTTGTCCCGTAAGATATACATCACGCTTGTGAGCAAAACCTGTACCACCATCCTGCCAACTATTCGACCCCGCACGCTCAACATAGCGGCTATCATCTACACCCTCGTCGTTGTCGATG
>JAFNUH010000305.1 GCA_017384185.1 Alistipes sp. | reverse complement strand
TTCAAGCAGCACCCATTTTCGGAGACTGAGGCATATTTCAATGCCATCATTACGACCATAATAAATACCGATACGAGCCGCCTTATCTCGCCCACATCTTTCTGGCAACATTCGCAGTATGCCAGCTATCGTGGCACTAAGGATTTTAAGGGCAATGAGGTTGCTGAGAATCCGCTGTTGATGCATAAGATGATGACACGAGGTAGCCAAGATGCCTATACGGGTTACGGTGCTAAGTGGGACAAACTACGCAATCACCCCTCGCCGTGGGCTAAGGAGTGTTTGGAGGCTAAGGATTTGTGCTACTTTAACTTCGAGCACGAGGAGTCGGCTGCGCAACCCAATTGGGAGTTGGCACGCAAGGAGCCGTGGTATAAGGTGCAGTCGTATGAATGGGATTACGAGAAGGGTAGTATAGGTCGTAATTTACAGGCAGATGAGTGGCGTGCAAGTCAGGCATTCCAAGCATTCTCGGCGTGGGAGTCGATGAAGATTCAGACTATGGCGGGCGTTTGTGGCTTCTCGTGGTGCTCACTTGAGTCGGGTCCCAATATGTTTACTTATCAGAAGCCTTTGGTTGACCCATTCTACGTTCCGAAACTCGCTTTCCACGCAAATCGTATGGCATTTAACCGTATTTGGGCGGCGAGCGACGATGTCGATGTGGTCTATGGTCCGCAGGATGAGATACGTCCCGTGATATTTAATTTGGAGGATGCCTGTAAGGTTAATCTTACCATCGAGTTGCAAAATGCCAATGGTAAGGTTGTCGAGCGAAAGATATTTAAGGATGTTAGCGTAGAGGCAGGTCGTAGCGTCACCCGATTGGATGGATTCCGTTTCCGTCATAAGGGTGAGGGATGTTATTTTGTAGTGTATAAGATTCAGAAGACAGAGTAATGATTAAGAGCCTAAATAAAACAACCGTCGAGCGTCAGGAGCGCCCTGTTACTATTCTTCAATTTGGAGAGGGTAACTTCCTGCGAGCCTTTGCCGATTGGGCTATAGATGTAGCCAATGAGAAGGGCATAATGAACGCAGGTGTGGCTATCTGCAAGCCTCGTCCACGAGGCGAGGGGCGACAGATGATAGCTGTCCTGCAAGAGCAGGATAATATCTATCACGTATGCCTGGAGGGCATAGAGGATATGGAGCCTAAGCGGGAAGTTCGTCTGGTGAAGTGCGTTATGGATTCGTTTATTCCCGATGAGCAGTACTCGAAATATGAGCAATATATAACCTCCGATGAGCTTCAAGTCATCATCTCGAACACCACCGAGGCGGGCATCCGCTACGTTGAGGGGGATGATATTTCGGCTACTCCTCCCGTGTCGTATCCTGCAAAGATGACGGCGTTGCTTTATCGCCGATATAAGCATTTTTCAGGAGATAAGACAAAGGGTTTGGTTATCATCTGCTGCGAACTTATCGAGGATAATGGCTCTACGCTGAAGGATTATGTCTTGCGCCACGCTCGGCATAACGCTCTTGAGGCGGAGTTTATTGATTGGGTGGAGCATAGTTGC
>JAFNUH010000304.1 GCA_017384185.1 Alistipes sp. | reverse complement strand
CGATGAGAAAGTTTCGTGTGGCGATAGTTGAACCATCTACCATAATTGCCGAGGGCGTTGCAACGCTTGTGGTGCGGAGTGGTGAGTTTGAGGTGGTATATTCGAGCGGCGATTTGCGACTGCTCGTAGAGCGTTTTGCTGTTATAGAGCCCGACTTGGTTGTTGTAGGCTCGCAGGTTGTGGGAGCTAATTCTCAGCCTCTGCGTAGTCTCTATCCCGAGCTGCAAGGTGTGGCGTTGGCGCTCTTATCTACTACGGTGTGTGACGAGGATGTAGTGCGTCAGTTTGATGGCGTGTTGAATATATATGATGCTCACGCTCAGATAATCAGAAAGCTTCACTCGGCTGTTGAGCAGGGTGAAACAAATCCTTATAGTGATAGCCACGACCTCTCGGAGCGTGAACGTGATGTGTTGATTCTTGTGGCTAAGGGGCGAACAAATAAGGAGATTGCCGACGAGCTAAATATCTCTATTCATACGGTTATGTCGCACCGAAAAAATATCACACACAAGACGGGTATAAAGTCGGTGGCGGGACTTACGGTCTATGCTTTGTTGAATAATCTATTAGACCAAAACGACGTGAATTTATAATAAAAAAAGAGCCTCGTAAAAGGCTCTTTTTTTATTGCGTTATTTGCTTGCGTCAAATGGTCCGTAGATGGCTTGTACAATCATCTGCTCGTCCTCGGCAGAGAGACGGTAGATTTTGTATTTGCGTCCCTTGTCGTACGCCTTGATTACGATATGACCATCGTAGGGGCAAACGCCATTCTCGTACCAATCCTTGCCTGCGTGCTCCTTGCGAGCCTTCTCTACGATATACTGCGTGTAGAACATTCTCTCGCCCTCGTATATATCCTGTGAGAGAATACGTGAGATGATTGACTCCTGAGTGTGGTACTGATCCCAAACAGAATCAATATAAGCCTTAGCCTTTACGCTGCGCAAAAAGTCGGGGTGCATAGAGTCTAAGTAAGCGTGGTGGCTACATTTGCTCACATCTACAACGCCACACGCTTCACCAACCTTAGCCTCGATATTTACCTTCTCGCCATTTGCAATTTTTAGGTTGCCTGTAACGTCTCCACCTGCAAAGTATGAGAAGGGACCGTAGTCGATACGGAATGCCATACTCTTTGTGTTCTCATTGCCTGCGCTTGCGGTGTTGTCTGGGTGAAGGTCGTAATAGCGGATTGTCTTGCCCTCCTCTCTGCTCCATACCTCGCCATTGGCTGCAAGGTTGCGAACAGAGAATAGGTCTGAGTATTTCGCCTCGTTGTACTTCATCATAATCTGATTCAAAGCTCCCACCTTGAACTGCTCCTGCACTGCACCGTACTGCTTCTTGTGATACTTGATGAATTTTAGGTAGTTGTCGATGTGTGAATCTCTGTTTATTTCAACAGGATAGTTGTAGTTGGGATAACCTCTGTCGAAGAATTTGTTGAAGTGGATGGTCTCACCAACATCGGCAACACCAACCAATTTGTAATCCTCGCCACGACCCTCGGTTACGGGAACATCCAAATCAGCTGCACCCATATGGTCGTCGTGGAAGTGTGAGAGCATAAAGTAATCAACGTTTACTCCGTGAGGATTTACACGCTCGATATAGCGT
>JAFNUH010000303.1 GCA_017384185.1 Alistipes sp. | reverse complement strand
ATTGGAATATATATCGTCGCTCGATAACCTTTTGGGGCATAACCTTCTCAACGGGGCATCCCGACCCGTTTGTTCCCTACCCTGAAGCGGTGCAGAGTGCAGATGTGTTGTCGATGCCATTAAATAAAAAATAGGTTGCTAATACTTTAGCAACCTATTTTTTTACGTAATGATTTTTTCTATTTTGTGTGGAACTTCACGCCCTGCAACTTGTTCCACTCGCCACGAGTAAAGTCGGGGAATGCCACGGGCATACTGTTGTGCTTAGCAGATACGGCAGAGAGCTCACCTACGCAAGACCACTCGGCAGCATCATATACATCCTGATCCAAAGGAAGACCATTCTGCAAGCAGTAAACCAAACGGAAGTCCATAACGAAGTCCATACCGCCGTGACCACCTACCTTCTTAGCCTTCTCCTCAATCTCCTGGTGGATGGGGTGCTTGTAAGCCCCCAAAACAGCCTCTTTTACAGCCTGTGAAACAAAGCCGTGAGGATTAATCTTTGCATCCTTGGGAAGTACATCGTCGGGTACCTGACCAGGCATAAATGTAAAGCCAGTGATGGGATACTTATTTGCAAAGCCCTTTGTACCTGTCAACTGATACAAGCGGTTGTAGGGGCGGGGAGTATATACATTGTGCTGCAACTCGATTGTCTGACCCTGCTCAGTCTTGATAAGAGTGTTTGTGTGGTCACCATTAGCGAACTCGGTTGAGCCCATCTTAGCCTTAGCCTTCTCAAGACCCAAAACAGACTTTGTGTCCATACATACCAGGTAGTTGAGCTTGTTACCACGGTGAATGTTCAAAGCCTGACATACGGGACCGAAGCCGTGTGTTGCATATACATCGCCACGATTCTTCTGGTTGAAGTCCAAACGCCAGTTGTTGTGGTAGTCATCCCAAAAATCAGAGAGGTTGTGGATATATGCACCCTCGGCGTGGAGAATCTCACCAAACAAGCCCTGCTGAGCCATATTAAGGCAAGTAAGCTCGAAGAAGTCGTAAACGCAGTTCTCCAGCATCATACAGTGACGACGTGTGCGCTCTGATGTGTCAACCAACTGCCAGCACTCCTCCAACGATGTTGCTGCGGGAACCTCGATAGCTACGTGCTTGCCGTGCTCCATAGCATATACGGCGATAGGAGTGTGGTGAATCCAATCTGTTGCGATGTAGATAAGGTCAACATCATCACGCTCGCAGAGCTGCTTGTAAGCCTCGGGTCCTACATAACCCTCTGCCTTAGGCATTCCTGCCTCCTCGAGCATCTTCTGGCACTTGTCGACATTGCTCTGCTCCAAGTCGCAAAGACCCTTAATCTCTACACCCTCAAGGTGAGTGAAACGATTAACAGCACCAGGACCACGCATACCCAAGCCGATGAATCCCACACGTACGGTAGGAATAGGCTCAGCTGCAAAGCCCAACATTGACTGCTGACCAGCAGCACGTGCAGGCTCGTCAAAAACAATCATTCCATCCTGGAACTTGTAGTTATCGCCGGCGATAGTTGTTGCCTCGCCGCCACAGCAACTCTGCAACATAACTCCAGCAAGAAGCATAGCGCAGATAATGAATAAACGATTAAGTTTCATCTTGAATTTAGGTTATTTATTGATAAATATTTCTACAGATAAATTCTTCCCCAAAATTAGGCAATTTTTATTATCATACCAAATAAATAATGTAAAAAGAGGTAAGACGAGTCGGGCTCGCCATTCGGATTTGTATAGCCAATAATTACTTGCCGAGAAGAATATATACAGGCAGATGGTCGCTGGCGCCACCAATGTACTCCACGCCTTTGTAAGTTGGTTTAGGATGATTGTGTTGGTCGAGCATATCCTCTCGGCTGAATATTGCACCAAACTTCTGACCTTTTGTTGGACAGAGATGCAGACCCTGTTTGGTGTTCAGGAGAAGATTTCCCGAAACAATTATATTGTCGTACTGATTCCACCGATTATCATACACCGAACTGCCTCGCTTCGTACGTGCAAACGGCGTGTATAGGTCTTCTGCTGTGAGCTTTTTTGTCGAGCGTTTTGCATCTAAGACCTTCGAGATGCTCTTGTTGCGTGGATTATCGTTCATATCGCCCATAATTATAATTTTTCGCTCGGGCGAGGCGAGGCGTACCGAGTCCACAATCTCCCGTAGTCTCGTTGCGCAGGCAATGCGCTCAGGCTCGGTGAATTTTATGCCGCCAATGCGTGAGGGAAAATGTACAACGGCAATAAATACCGGCTCTCCATCTAACTCTCCCCACGCCGAGAGAATGTCACGTGTCGGGTTATCGGTATTTGGGCTTATGGCTCTGCTACCATCAAGGCGTAGGTGGTCGGGGCGATACAGAAGTGCAACGTCAATGCCTCGCTCATCGGGTGAGTCGTAGTGGCATATTGAGTAGTTCGCATTGGCAAGCGAAGGGTTTGCCACCAAATCCTCTACAACTTTGCGATTCTCCACCTCGGCAAGAGCTACGAGCGTAGGGTAGTGGTGCGGGTCAAGGTCGGCAATTATCTGCGATAGAAGATTCAGCTTTGCGTGGTAACGCTCGGCGTCCCAACGGCGGTCGGATAGTGGTAACATATCCTCATCGGCAGTGGTGGGGCAGTTGATGGTGTCAAACAGATTCTCCACATTGTAAAATGCTACAACGTGTTGCTGAGCCATACTGCTGACGCAGATGGCTGAGAATAGAAGTATGACGAGTGTCCGTATCATTAGTTTTTGCGGAAGAGTATTATGGCGTTGCCCTCCTCTTCGCCATTGATTGAGCGGAGTAGAGCATCGTCACTCTTTGCCTTAGGCGATATAATCAGTTGTACATCAATATCTCCCGACTGTCGAAGCACGAAGCCTCCGTCGTTGTGCGCAGAGAATATCCAATAGTGTTTTTTCTCTTTAGTGAAGACTAACTTTCCTGCTCCTGCATCTGTTGCCGAGAGGTAGCCATCCTCGAAAAGAATATAATAACCATTCGACGTTGCCTTTTCAAGGGTTACAACGACTGCCTGATTCTCTGTCGTTGGGTTGAGGTCGCCCTCGTTAGTGAAGGTGTAACCGACAGTTTTGCAGTGTCCCGTAGTCATTCCCTTGGTAGCCAGGTAAAGACCTCCCTTGTGGTAGCCACCAATATAGTACTTTCCTGCCTTTAACTCCGAAAGTTTATCAATCATAGAGTATGCACCCTGAGGTTGATTTGGCTCATCCTCAGGCTCATCCTCAGGTTTGTCCTCAGGTTTGTCCTCAGGCTTGTCTTCAGGCTTGTCCTCTGGTTTGTCCTCAGGCTTGTCTTCTGGTTTGTCTTCGGGATTGTCTTCGGGTTTGTCTTCGGGCTTGTCCTCAGGTTTATCTTCGGGCTTGTCTTCAGGCTTGTCTTCGGGATTATCCTCGGGTTTGTCCTCGGGCTTGTCTTCTGGCTTGTCTTCTGGCTTGTCTTCAGGCTTGTCCTCAGGTTTGTCCTCGGGTTTGTCTTCGGGATTATCCTCAGGTTTGTCCTCAGGATTGTCCTCAGGTTTGTCCTCAGGTTTGTCCTCAGGTTTGTCCTCGGGCTTGTCTTCGGGCTTATCCTCGGGATTGTCCTCAGGATTGTCTTAGGGTTTGTCTTCAGGCTTGTCTTCGGGTTTTTCCTCTGGTTTATCCTAGGTCGTATCTTTTGTCT
>JAFNUH010000302.1 GCA_017384185.1 Alistipes sp. | reverse complement strand
GTGCGTGCATCTTATCGTCGATCATATGACCCAGCTTAAGCATATAGATGACACCTACTGTTGCAGGCTGGTCGAACATCTCGCCCGTACCACCATCGTAGAGGTAAGTACGACCACTGCGAGGAACACCTGCCTGAGCTGTGTACTCGTTAATCTGCTCAAGTGAAGCACCGTCGAAGATAGGCGTAGCGAACTTCAAACCAAGCTCCTTACCAGCCCAACCAAGTACGGTCTCGTAAATCTGACCGAGGTTCATTCGTGAAGGCACACCCAACGGGTTCAAGCAGATGTCAACGATAGTACCATCCTCCAAGAAGGGCATATCCTCGTCACGTACGATCTTCGCAACGATACCCTTGTTACCGTGACGACCCGCCATCTTATCACCCACCTTGAGCTTACGCTTCTTAGCGATGTAGACCTTAGCCATCTGGATAACGCCCGATGTGGGAAGCTCATCACCATTTGTGAGGTTATACTTCTCACGCTTGATGCGTGCGTCAGCCTTCTTCCACTCGATAGTATAATTATTAATAGTAGCCTCAATAAGTGCATCGAGCTCAGCATCGCCTGTCCACTTGCAAGAGCCGAGGTTCAAGTAACCTGCCACAACGCCTGTCTTATCGTCAACATCACGTGTAGCAATATCCTCCAACATCTTGATTGTGAACTTAGCACCCGGAGCATAAAGCTCTACGCCGAAGTAGTCAGAGAGGTTAGAAACAACCTTACCCTCAACCAACTGCCAGAGCTTGCCAACCAAAATCTTGGTCAACTCGGCAATCTCCTTAGCGAACTTCTGATCCAACTGCTCGAGCTGTGCACGCTCGGCAGCCTTGCTCTTCTTACCCTCCTTCTGAAGGTGGCTGTAAAGCTTAGTGTCGATAACAACACCGTGCAATGAGGGCTGCGCCTTTAGCGAAGCATCCTTTACATCGCCAGCCTTATCACCGAAGATAGCACGCAAAAGCTTCTCCTCGGGTGAAGGATCGCTCTCGCCCTTAGGCGTAATCTTACCGATAAGGATGTCGCCAGGGTGAACCTGAGCACCAATACGGATGATACCGTTTGCATCCAAATCCTTTGTTGCATCCTCGCTAACGTTAGGAATATCTGAAGTAAGCTCCTCGACACCACGCTTGGTCTCACGAACCTCCATAATATACTCGTCAACGTGTACCGATGTGAAGATATCCTCACGCTGGATACGCTCCGAGATAACGATAGCATCCTCGAAGTTATAACCCTTCCAGGGCATAAATGCAACCTTAAGGTTACGACCCAAAGCCAACTCACCCTGCTGAGTAGAGTAGCCCTCGGTAAGAATCTGACCCTTAGTTACGTGGTCGCCTGTGAGTACGATAGGCTTCAACGTAACGGTAGTATTCTGGTTTGTACGGCGATAACGAGGCAGCTCATAGGTAGTAACCTCGGGCTGGAACGAGCTAATAATCTCCTCTCGTGTACGCTCATACTTAATCTGAATCTTAGTAGCATCTGCAAAGACTACCTCACCCTCGCCCTCAGCAACAATCTGAATGCGGCTGTCGGTAATCATATCCTTCTCGATACCTGTACCTACGATAGGTGACTCACAAGTAATCAAGGGTACTGCCTGACGCATCATGTTTGAACCCATCAACGCACGGTTAGCATCGTCGTGCTCGAGGAAGGGAATCAAACTTGCAGCGATAGAGGCAATCTGGTTAGGCGCAACGTCCATCAACGTAACATCGTTAGATGTGATTACGGGGAAGTCGGCACCCTCACGAGCCTTGATACGGTCGGGATTGAGGAAGTTACCCTCATCGTCAATCGGCTCATTCGACTGTGCTACGATGTGACCATCCTCAGCCTCTGCCGAATAGTAAGCGATGTGCGAATTATCCATATCGACCTTACCGTTCTCAACCTTACGGTAGGGAGTCTCGATGAAGCCCATATCCGAGATCTTTGCATATACGCAGAGTGACGAGATAAGACCGATGTTCGGACCCTCAGGTGACTCAATCGGGCAAAGACGACCATAGTGCGTGTAGTGTACGTCTCGAACCTCGAAGCCTGCACGATCACGTGACAAACCACCAGGACCCAACGCAGACAAACGACGCTTGTGGGTAATCTCGGCAAGGGGGTTGATCTGGTCCATAAACTGCGAGAGCTGGCTGGTTCCGAAGAACGAGTTTACAACGCTCGACAAAGTCTTGGCATTAATCAAATCAACAGGTGTAAACACCTCATTATCACGGACATTCATACGCTCACGAATAGTACGTGCCATACGTACGAAGCCCACAGAGAACTGATTTGCCAGCTGCTCGCCCACGGTACGAACACGACGGTTTGAGAGGTGGTCGATATCATCAACCTCTGCCTTAGAGTTGATGAGCTGGATCAAATACTTGATAATCTCGATAATATCCTCACGGGTAAGGGTACGAATTGCCGAATCGATATCCAAGTTCAACTTGGTGTTGATACGGTAACGACCTACCTGACCCAAGTCGTAACGCTTGTCTGAGAAGAAGAGCTTCTCGATTACGTCACGAGCTGTAGCCTCATCAGGTGGCTCCGAAGCACGCAACTGTCTATAAACATATACGACAGCCTCCTTCTCCGAGTTACAGGGGTCCTTCTGCAAGGTGTTATAAATGATAGAGAAGTCGATACCAGAGGCATTCTCCTTGTGAAGAAGAATAGTCTTAGCACCGCTCTCGATAATAGCGTCGATGTGATCCTCAGTAAGCTCTACCTCACGGTCAACGATAACGTTGTTACGCTCGATAGATACTACCTCACCCGTATCCTCATCCACGAAATCCTCAACCCAGCTTGAAAGAACACGTGCAGCCAACTTGCGGCCCACAGCCTTCTTAAGGTTAGACTTAGTAACCTTTACCTCATCTGCCAAATCAAAGATCTCAAGAATCTGCTGGTCGGTCTCATAACCGATAGCACGCAAAAGAGTTGTTACGGGCAACTTCTTCTTACGGTCGATGTAGGCATACATCACGTTGTTGATGTCGGTAGCGAACTCAATCCACGAACCCTTGAAGGGGATGATACGTGCTGAGTAGAGCTTCGTACCGTTGGTGTGCATACTCTGACCGAAGAATACACCGGGTGAACGGTGCAACTGTGATACTACAACACGCTCAGCACCGTTGAATACGAATGTACCACGGTCGGTCATGTAGGGGATAGTACCGAAGTACACATCCTGCACTACAACGCCAAAATCCTCGTGCTCATCGTCTGTACAGTAGAGCTTAAGCTTAGCCTTCAAAGGCACACTGTACGTAAGACCACGCTCCAAACACTCCTCGATAGAGTAACGGGG
>JAFNUH010000301.1 GCA_017384185.1 Alistipes sp. | reverse complement strand
TCTCACGTCAGTTGTGGTGGGGTCAGCGTATTCCCGCATACTATCTGCCCAAGGGTGGTTATGTAATTGCTCCCACAGCCGAGGAGGCTTTGGTAAAGGCTCGTGAGAAGGCTCAGGATCCCTCATTGCAGATGAGCGACTTGCGTCAGGATGAGGATGTATTGGATACTTGGTTCTCATCTTGGTTGTGGCCCATCTCAGTATTTGACGGCATCCGCAACCCCGACAACGAGCAGATTCGTTACTACTACCCCACTTCTGACCTTATCACAGGTCCCGATATCATCTTCTTCTGGGTGGCACGTATGATTATGGCAGGCTACGAGTATCGTGGCGAGAAGCCCTTCGGAAATGTATATTTCACAGGTATCGTACGTGATAAGTTGGGTCGTAAGATGTCGAAGCAGTTGGGCAACTCACCCGACCCGCTTGACCTGATTGCAAAGTATGGCGCCGACGGTATGCGTGTAGCTATGATGCTCTCATCATCGGCTGGTAACGACGTTATGTTCGACGAGGCGCTCTGCGAGCAGGGTCGTAACTTCGGTAACAAGATATGGAATGCTTACCGTCTTATCTCTATGTGGCAGGTGGACGAGGCTATGGCACAGAGCGAGAACAACCGCCTCTCTGTTGAGTGGTTTGGTCACACTCTCTCGAAGGCTATCGTTGAGATTAACGATCTGTTCGCTTCATACCGTATCTCTGAGGCATTTATGCGTATCTACAAGCTCTTCTGGGACGAGTTCAGTGGTTGGTACTTGGAGATGGTTAAGCCCGCATATCAGCAGCCCGCAGACAAGGCAACAATGGAGGCTACACGCCACTACTTCGATTTGTTGATGCGCCTTGTTCATCCCTTTATGCCCTTTGTTACTGAGGAGATTTGGCAGGATTTGGCACCTCGTGCCGAGGGCGAGTCAATTATGTACGCACCTATGCCCACAGCCGAGGAGGTTGACGAGGCTCTGTTGGCTCGTTTCGCTTTGGCCACGGAGGTTATCACTGGCATCCGTAACGTACGTAAGCAGAAGAATATCGCACAGAAGAATGCTCTTAAGCTCAACGTCATCGCTGACGAGAACTACCCCGCAGAGTATGCTCCCGTTATCGCTAAGATGTGTAACTTGGAGTCAATCGAGACAATCACCGAGAAGGACCCCACAGCCGATGCATTTATCGTTAAGACTACGCAGTACTTCGTTCCTATGGGCGACCAGATTGACGTAGAGGCTGAGATGAAGAAGCTCGCCGACGAGCTCGCATACTTGGAGGGTTTCTTGGCAAGCGTAATGAAGAAGCTCTCTAACGAGCGTTTCGTGTCGTCTGCTCCCGAGAAGGTAGTAGCCAACGAGCGTGCTAAGCAGTCGGATGCTGAGGCTAAGATTGCCGCTATCAAGGAGCGTATGGAGGCTTTGAAATAATTTTTCGTAACATAGACATCGTATCCGCAACGTAGGTATTAAATACAAAGCGGATGCGATGTTTTTATTTAAGGAATATGCCTGATGTAACAATATACACCGACGGCGCCGCACAAGGTAATCCAGGTCGTGGAGGCTATGGCGTAGTGCTGATGTCGGGACCTCATCGCAAGGAGCTATCGTCGGGCTATCGTCTGACGACAAACAACCGTATGGAGCTGATGGCGGTATGCGTTGCGCTGGAGGCGTTGAAGTTCGACGGCACAAACGTTACGCTCTACTCCGACTCGAAGTATGTTGTCGATGCGGTAAATCAGCGTTGGGTATTCGGCTGGGAGCGTAAAGGCTTCTCGGGCAAGAAAAATCCCGACCTGTGGATGCGATTCCTTAGGGTATATCGTCGCCACAATGTACGATTCTT
>JAFNUH010000300.1 GCA_017384185.1 Alistipes sp. | reverse complement strand
AATTATCTCCCACGGGTAAAGATGAGCGACAGATGCGGTTGATGTTGTTATACGCTCATAATGACCTATATGGAGGCTATGAAGAAGCAAAGCCACGAGCGGAAGCATCTATTGAAGAACAGCAATTTTTCGAGGAGAATGTGCAAGCCTTGATTGTGATGGCGAATATAAATGATCCTTACGATAGACTACTTATGGCGGAGCTATATCGTGAAATGGGACAATTTGAAGAAGCTATTAGGATTCTTCGAGAGCCATTTGATTACAACCTATACCTTAATCTTGACGCAACACGAAAGCAGATATTAAAACAGGCGGAGAAACACAGTACAAATATATTTGTCGTTGATGGCGATAAAAATCACAAACGAGATGCGGTATTAGTTGACGATAAAGACTATCTTTATGATGACTATTTTGAAAAGAATTACATCGACAAAGATTATTTGCCATTTTAACAAAATAGTCGCCAGCCGATATTACACAAAAGAGAGACAAGAAACTGTAAATTGAAAGATTATGATAATCAAAAATATTAGCCGCAACATCGACCGCTCCCCTCAATCCATTATGTTACAGTTAGGCTCAAGACGTTGCTATTTGTTGAAGGAGAATGGTGAATTAATGACGTTCGACTCGTGTCTATGCCATAATAGTAGCGAAATATATAGCGTTAGCAATAGAGGTTTTTCTGAGAACACCGAAAAAGTTATATGGCCTATTAAAGAATATGGGTTAACCGATTTGGAGGGCGTTAAAGTCCTAATACAAGGTATGATTTCAATGAGTTTGAATAGGAGAAACTTAAATGTATATGCAGTAATCCAGCCTCAATTAACAAATATTGAAATTAAGGCGATAAAGGATAGTATTGATAGTATTGACTATGTGAAGTCATCATCGATTATTTTTAAGCCGATAGCCGCAGCTATTGGAATCGGGTTGGATATGAATAGGATATTACCTCCTATATATATTGTTGATATGCATTGTATAACGAGAGGACACTATACTTGTAACAGCCCTTTCCAATATGGGATTAACTTGACAACAATTATAGAGGGAAGAATTTACGAATCTAATTGGTTTTGTGCAGAAGAAGATGATGTTATACAGAAAGTATTACCCAGAATACAGTTTCCGCAACCATCTCTTTATATTGTCGGGGATTGTGACGATATATATCTATACTGCAAGCATTTTAATGAAACAGGGCGTTGTGCGGCAATTGTTCCCCAAAACCCTGATTGTATCGCATTACTTGGTTTGAAGAAGATGACTGATAATGAACAATACAAAAGATATTTTGCTCCAGACGATGAAAATCTATAAACAAATGAAAAACTACACACTCATACTACTATTATCATTGCTACTACCATTTGGATGCAGGCATAATCAGCCGACTAATGGCGAGATGCAAAGCAAACATACACCATTATCAGATAATACTCCAAAGCAGATGATGGTAAATGTAAATCAACTATCAGAGAGTATTATTCCGTCAAACTCAATCGATTCTGTCAAATCATTAAAATTGAATACTTCTCCTCTTGCTCTATGGCTCGAAAAAGCTCTGCAAGATACATTATCAAGGAATGAGGGCAACCCACAACTTGATTTTAGCAATCATACGCTCCATATATATGATACAATTACGGGCGATTTCAATGGTGATGGCAATCTTGAATCGGCTCATTGTTTTAGTTATGGCGTACGAGACGAGAATTCGAGTTGGGATGGATATGGCATAGGAGCAGCAGGCGTTTTTTTTAACGATACGAACATGCCATTTTTTATCGTTCGTCAACCATTTACGATTGGGCTATTAATGAATGAGAAGGATCTGATGGGAGATGCGTCGGATGAAATAGGATTCTTCGCAAGTGGGGCATTTAGTCTATGGGGTGTATGGGTTGTGTACTCATATATTGATGGCAAGTGGGCTGAGATTGTCAATTTTTCGCACAATCCAGACTTTGATGATTATTTCAAATCCGACCCACTAAACCGTGAAGATTTGGTTAGACTTGACCCTAATAACAAGGATTATATTCTTGTTAAAGAGCTTATGATGGAAGATGGGGATTTCGTAAGAAAAATGCGTTCAGTTAAAATTAAATAAACACATGAAAAAACTTGTTCTCTCACTATTACTGGCAATTGCTTTACTTGTAAATGGCGAATATTCATATGCTCAGCCATCCTCAGATATTAACACTGAAAAGGTCGTGGTTAAAAGATATGGCTTGACATATCCTGCTCGTATATTGGACTTTGTGTATGAGTTCGTTTATCCTTTGGGAGATTCTCCCGCCATAACAAAAATTAGGGAACAGATATTGGTTGAATATTTTGAGAATGATAATTCATACTTTATACCGCAAGAATTAATGTCGGGGGACTTTAACGAACGGTTGTCGAAGATACAAGAGTGGTTTGAGGATAAGGTAATCAAAAATATGGCAGATGAGATTCCACCAATGGAGGGATGGGGTATAGTTGAATCTTATGATTTCAAAACATCAGCAATACGCAACAATTACAATAAGGTCTTAATCTATTGCATTGATTCTAGGTATTATAATGGGATAGCACACGGGCGACACTATTGTACTTGCATCAACTACGATTTGTATACTGGAGATAAGATTTCTCTTCAAAATTTATTTGATGAAGCCAATCTAAAAAAAATAGATATGATTGTGAATGAAGTACTAAAGTCGCAAGGAAATTATACAATTGGTTCGATAGAAAACTTTATAATGTTACCCAAAGGTATTCAGTTCGTGTATGACGAATATATTGCAGGATGCTATGCTGATGGAACTGTTAGAGCCACAATTCCATTGAGTAAATTTCGCCATCTGCTAAAAGATTCAGCATTGACTTATTTTGAGAGGTAATATGAGATTATATACAATACTATTATTGGCTATAATGATGTCTATTAGCTGTCGGCAAACAGCGAAAAATAATATCATAGCATCGCAGACGGATACCCTAGTTGTTACGCCAGCTGTTCTCAAAGAAAATATTATAGAGGAAACAGCTGATTATCCTATAGATTCTATATGTACATATGAATACAAAGAGCCAATACACGGATATAAAATCCGAGGTGAGATAAAGAAGTTGAATCCAGAATTGGACGAGTCTTATACTTGGACTCTTTTTCTTACGAACATAGAAACAGGGAAACAGATTTCCGTATTTATGGGCTTATGGGGGAATTGTCCCGAAAAATATAGTTCAGAATATTCGCCACATCATAACGATGGAGGTGGAATTATAACAGCACCTGATGAAGATTTCTTTTTTGCAGATATTGATTTTGATGGAACGGAAGAAATTATTACAGGGGCGATTCCAAACAGAGGAAAACGTGGGGTTGGATTATTTACTCGTATATACAAAATAACTGAAGGAAAAGCGGTGGACTATACCCAATATTTTCAAGCCAAATCAGATGTGTTTAATCATATTGAGCAATACTTTTTTAGCGTAAATTCGGCAACAAAGAGTATTATGTTTTATACCAGTGATGGAATATATGGTTTTGGTTGGGATATATATGACTATCGTAATGGGAATTATGTATATAGGCATAATGTCCACGTTGACCGCTTCTCGGAAGACAGCGTACAGATATCAATTTATCCGAACTTGAATAATGCAAGAAAGAACAAAAACCTGCAAAAAAGGTTTGTTACTACAGAAAGGGAGTTTGACAAGCATCGGTGGGAGTATTAGTATTATCTTTGCGAGAAGTGATTGTTTTAGATTGCTACAGATGTGGACAAACTCCATAAAATAGTATAAGAAAATATACTCTTTGTCCTCAAAAAGACTAAGACGAACCATAGGTAGACAGTATTAACCAGCAGTAGGATATTTTCTCTGATCTTGCTACCTATTTTGCTACCTCCGAATAAATATGGGATACGATAAGGCTGTAACTATCTTATTATAAGCTTAAAGGCTGTTGTAGCTCAGTGGTAGAGCACTTCCTTGGTAAGGAAGAGGTCACGAGTTCAAGCCTCGTCAACAGCTCAAATTAAGGAAGAGACTTTTCTCTTCCTTTTTTTGTTTAGCTTCTTGATAATTAGAATTTTAGTATGTGTTGTTTATTTCGGAAATCTCAATGAATTTGTATGTACTAATTAATCATAAATAGAGTTTATAATATAAATATATGGAATAAATAAGAAGTGTTTGTTGTATGTAGATTTACACTATAATTGACTTTTTAATATATGAATAAAATTTAAATTAGATTATTTAATATTTTTTAGGTATATTTGCATAGGATTTAGGAGACGTGGTTTGTTATTTTATTAGGAATTGTTGACTCCTAACAACAGTTAAAGCGTTTTAAGAAAGCCCCGCATTTATGCGAGGCTTTATTTTACTCTTCAGCGAAGCTCTTGAGCATTGCTATTTCCTCTGCCCAGCGGCTTTCGTCGGGGGTTTCGAGGATTAGGGGAATGTTGTCGAAGCGAGCGTCACGTGCGATGTAGCGGAAGGGGGTAATGCCCAAATGACCCTCGCCCATAGGTGAGTGGCGGTCAACACGGCTGCTGAGGGGTTTCATCGCATCGTTGAGGTGCATACCACGCAGGTATTTGAAGCCTACGATGCTCTCAAACTCCTCGAAAACCTTGTCGCAACCCTCTTCGGTTGAGAGGTCGTAGCCTGCAGCAAACGAATGGCAGGTGTCGAGGCATACGCCTACACGTGATTTATCCTCCACACGGTCAATGATATATGCCAAGTGCCAGAATGCGTAGCCGAGATTCGAACCCTGACCTGCCGTATTCTCAATAACTGCCGTCACGCCCTCGGTCTTCTCCAGTGCGATGTTGATAGACTCGGCAACCAGCGCAAGGCTCTCCTCCTCAGAAATCTTCTTAAGGTGGCTTCCGGGGTGGAAGTTAAGACGGTCCAAGCCCAACATCTGGCAACGCTCCATCTCGTGCAGGAACGATGCTCGTGACTTCTCCAGATTCTCCTTTTCGGGGTGTCCGAGGTTTATGAGGTAGCTGTCGTGGGGCAGAATCTGTGCTGCCGTATATCCATATTGCTCGCACGCCGAGCGAAAAGCATCTATCTGTTCTGCGGTGAGAGCTGGTGCTGCCCACTGACGTTGATTTTTTGTAAAGAGCGCAAAAGCCGTAGCTCCAATCTCTGCGGCGTTACGTGGTGCGTTATCTACGCCACCCGAAGCGCTCACGTGTGCTCCAAAATATTTCATATGCGCAAAAGTTGGTTAATTATCTATATACAAATGTAACTATTTTCTGTAAAAATACTAACTTTGCAAATGTAGAAAATGTAAAAAAGAAAATATATGCTTATGAAGAGAATTTTTACTATACTTTTTGTTCTTTTTGCTGTGTTGTCAACCTCAAATGCGTGGGCACAGTTTACTGTCGAGGATGACACCAAGAAGCAGACGGCGGGTGAGGTTAACATCAAGAGTAACCTTCAGAATATTGATGTCAGTACAGAGTATTATAGCGCAGCTAAGGCTAAGTTGGAGCGTCAGCGCATCCGCAAGGAGCGTAACTACGTGGAGATTGGTTTCCGCTTGCAGGGCACGATGACCTCGTATAACGAGGCGTGGGCTGATACAAAGGGCGGTGATAACGCCATCTCTGTGTTGGGTACATTTAACCTTATTCACACCTATAAGAAGGAGCGTTTCTCGAACAACACTCAGCTGAGTGCCAAGTATGGTTACAACCGTCTGCGAGTAGATACCGAGGATGGTGACCGTAAGGGCGTGTGGTTCAAGAATATTGATGAGTTCTGGTTGCAGGTGCAGCCCAAGTTGGCGTTGAACAACAAGTGGTCATACACGGCGATGTTCAAGTTTAAGAGCCAATTCTCAAACTCGTACCTCTCACGTACGCACCAGACAGACGACGATGTGATTACAGGTTTCCTTGCGCCGGGTAATATGGACTTCTCGTTGGGTATGGACTTTGCGAGCGCTAATGCAAAGTTCCCTATCAAGGTGTCACTCTTCCCCCTCTCTGGTAACGGCGTGGTGGCAAGCAACTCACTCGTAGAGCGATACTACCGCAATAAGGACGCTGTGAGCTGGTTCGGTGTGGATATTGACAAGAATTTCCTCTTTACGGGAGGTTCTTCTGTTAAGTTCGAGTTCAAGCGCAGTTGGGGTAAGGAGAATTGGTTTACCTACGACACCAACCTCTATTGCTACTACGGTTGGATTACCAACGTGAGTACAATGACTAAGATTCGTGAGTACTCAGACTATATGGATGCTCTCGAGAGATGGGAGGCTCAGGGTAGCCCCGAGGGTTTGGCGCCGGTGTCAGTGCCTCGTCACGAAATGTTGCATCCTACGGTCGATTGGCGTAACACTGTAAGAATCAAGGCATCTAAGTATTTCGAGACAGAGCTTACTGTTAACCTGTACTACGATAAGGCTCAGAATTCGACAGTGATGCTTAAGTCGTTCTTGTCGTTGAGTTTGGCATACACATTTAAGAATAAGTAGTAGGGCGGGGCAATGTTGCTCGGCTGAGGGTTGTTGCATCTTTGTTGGGGCTGTGGTATGCTCCTTGCTGAAGATGTGTAGCACTTTTATTTAGATTATTGATGTATAAGAATAATAAACACACTATCCTTTTCCCACTCATCTTGGCTGTGGGAATTGTTTTGGGAATACTTCTCGGTCAGTTTGTTGGTCGTAATAAGGTGGAGTCGCAGTTGCGCACGCTCATTAGTCGTGGCGGATTGAATACCACCAATAAGATTATGCAGACCTGTATGCTCGTCGAGCATAAGTTTGTCGATTCAATCTCTATGGATTCACTCTCGGAGCTGGTTATCCCGCTTATGATGAAGGAGTTGGATCCCCACTCGGTATATATCCCCGCACGTGAGATGCAGCAGGTGAATGAGCCTTTGGAGGGCGAGTTCGACGGCATTGGTGTGGTGTTTAATGCCGCAACCGACACGGTCATAATTCTCAATGTGATTCCAAATGGACCCAGCGCTAAGGCGGGTATTGTCCCCGGTGACCGCATCATAGAGGTTAATGATACTATCGTGGCAGGAGTGAAGATGCCACAAAACGATATTGTAAAGCGCCTGCGAGGTAAGCGAGGTACGGAGGTTAAGCTCTCGCTTATGCGTCAGGGCATT
>JAFNUH010000299.1 GCA_017384185.1 Alistipes sp. | reverse complement strand
TTGCTAAGTTCTACTCTACACACGGCAGTAGCACATTTATCAACGGTATCCTCGATAAGATTGTTGCATCGTTTACCGAGCAGGGCAAGATTAACAAGAGTGGTCGTGGTCTGATATAATGGGTCGAGCGATAGGATATTTTTTGGTGGCAATTCTGCTCTGCACAGCGTGTGGCGCAAATGCACCCAAAGCAAACAATGCCAACGAGGTGGCAGCGATAAATATGCAGAGCATAGCCATCGAAGCTGATGCCATTGAGAATGGTATCTCCGACACGTTGCGCTTCGGCAAGATGCGTTCGGGAGAGATTATCGTAAAGCGCCTGCGAGTAGAGAATCGTTGTACCCACCCTATTGTCTTACTTCGACACACCACAACGTGCGGATGTATAAAAATCACGTACGACCGCAAACCGATAGCGCCAAAGAGCAGTGCCGATATAACTTTTGAGTTCGACTCACGCACGCTGCACGGCTGGCAAATGAAACTTATGGAGTTTTATTTCGCCGAAAAGGGCAAACCGCTAAAGGTTTATGCCGAGGCTGAGGTGGAATAGGGTTGATTGTTTACGAAATATTCGTATCTTTGTCCCCGTTGCCCCTGGCACAGAAAATAGAAATAAAAAACTAAAACTTATAAATTATGATTAATTTGCTTCAGGCAGATGCTGCAGCTGCAGCACAGCAGCCCGGTATGGGTGGTTTTTGGGTTATGATGTTGCTTATGATTGTGGTGATGTACTTCTTTATGTGGCGTCCCGAGTCAAAGCGTCGTAAGGAGATGGCTAAGTTCCGTGAGGGCTTGAAGAAGGGCGACAAGATTATCACTGCTGGTGGTATCTATGGCGTTGTTAAGGAGGTTAAGCCCAACGAGCCTACTATCTTGATGGAGGTTGATGGCAACGTAACACTCCGTGTTGACAAGAATATGGTTGTTGCTGACAACTCACAGTTGCAGAAGTAGTTTCCAGCAATATAAAAATACCCGACTTGGTTGTTTCAAGTCGGGTATTTTTTATATCTCATCTTCGGTCAGGAAATCCTGAAATCCATTCTCCTCACGGGCACGTTGCTTGGGCGTAAGGAAATATATGCAATGACCCTCAGTACATAGCTCGCCTGTGGCGTCGAACAACTCAACATTTATATCTATCACCTGACGGCGCTGACGCACTACACGGGCACGCAGTGTGATATGTTCCTGAGCGATTACGACCTGCTTCTTGTAGCGCATATCCAGATGCGAGGTCACACCACTTGTCTGAAATTTGCGGAATATAACCCAACTTGCAATCTCATCCACCAACACAGCCTGTACGCCGCCGTGCAACGTATTGTGCCAGCTCTCAAACTCCACACGTGGATGCCAATGGCATACTACGTCGTCGCCATCCTCGAAAAACTCCATCTTCAGACCCGCCTCGTTATTGGGGTCACAACCATAACAATTGTACGTAGGATTACCTATCCACGGATTTATAATCTTCTTCATCCTCCTACTTTGTCATCAAACGCAATGCACGAGCCAGCTGGTCGGGACACGATGTGGCTTTGCCACCGCAATTAATTCCCTCCAGACGAGCAATAACATCATCAACCTTCATACCTCTAACGAGCATCGAAATACCCTGCGTATTACCTTGACATCCGCCCATAAATTGAACACTCTTTACAGTGTCGCCCTCCAACTCGATGGCAATAGCCTGCGAACAAACCCCTTTTGTAGGATATACTATCTGCTTATTCATAACGTTTCTGATAAAAATTACTACACAAAGATAGGAAATTTGAGTGAATCGCCCCCAATAATAGCGAAAAACGAACAAATCTAAATACAATTTTGTACATTTGTAGAAAATTTACGCATACAATGTACGACGTTATAGTTATAGGTGCCGGAGCAGCCGGCTTAATGGCAGCCGCAACGGCAGCACGCAATGGCAAGAGCGTTCTCCTGATGGAGAAGATGGAGAAGGCGGGTCGCAAGATTCGTATCACGGGTAAGGGTCGCTGTAACCTTACAAACGCACGTCCTCCCGAGGAGTTCAAGGAGGCAATACGCACCAATGCCGACTTCTTCGAGGTGGCTTTTGCCGAGTTTAATAATAAGGCTACAATCCGTTTCTTCGAGCGCATAGGCGTCAAGCTCGACATCGAGCGTGGTCAGCGAGTATTCCCCAAGAGCGGTAAGGCGTGGGATATTGCCAACGCTTTGGTCGATTACTGTCTGGATAATGGCGTAGAGATTGTATATAACACACGTGTGAGCGACATTTTGGCAAGCAACGGCAAGGTCTATGGCGTAAGGTTCTTCAACAAGCGTGGCTTCGAACGCAAGGAGGAGGCTGAGAATGTAATTATCGCTACGGGCGGTGTCAGCTATCCTGGTACAGGCTCTACGGGCGACGGTTATGAGTTTGCCGACCGTTTGGGTCACTCTATCGAGGAGGTGCGTCCTTCGCTTACTCCCCTACGCACATCGCACCCGCAGCGCAAGTTCCTGGATGGTCTTTTGCTTAAGAATATCGATGCGAAGCTATACGTTGATAACGAGTTGGTGCGTGAGGAGTTTGGTGAGATTAGCTTCTCGGAGCGTGGTATCGAGGGCGCAGTGGCGTTGCGTGTGAGTCGTGATGCTGTGGATGCGCTGATTGACGAGAAGAGGGTAAAACTTGTAATCGATATGAAGCCTGCCCTTACCGAGGAGATTCTCTTCGACCGCATAAAGCGAGAGATTGAGGAGATGCAGCCCGATGAGTTCTTCTCGGAGTTGTTGCGTAAGCTCGTGCCAAAGCACTTTGTGATTCCTATCGCTCACGAGTTGGATATTCATTCGAAGAATTATATCCGCAAGGTAACCGACGCCGAGATTCACCGACTGATAAAGGTTTTGAAGGGTATGGTATTCCCCATCACCGACTACGCTCCATTCCCATTTGCCGTAGTGACGGCTGGTGGCGTGAAGTGCGACGAGGTGAATAAATATACTATGGAGTCACTCAAGGTCAAAGGTCTATACTTTGCCGGCGAGGTACTCGACATAGATGCAAATACGGGTGGATACAACCTCCAAATTGCATTCTCGACAGGTCGTCTGGCGGGACAACTTAAGAAGTAATGAAGATAACAGGTCGAAATATAAAACGCCGTCTGTATGGTCTGCGTACGCTCCCCTCAAATATAAAAAGGGTGCGATATTTTCGTGGTCACGGTGTTCACTCGCCCTTCGTATATGCCATCGTGAGGGAGGTATTTATGCGCTCGAAGTTTATCGACGACAAGCGCTCATTGTACGACGCTCTCACTGCGGCTGGTGTTGCGAAGAGACGTGCTATGCAGTTACAAAACCTGATGGTGCATTGTAAATATTCGACATTTAAAATTGATTGCCCCGTAGAGCAAGTTGCGGGATGTGATATGGTAATCGCCACCATTAACTCCCCTGCCGAGGCACTTCAGCAGATGGCAGAGAAGGCGCACAGCGAACACCTTACGCTCTGCGTAATATCACCAACGCTGGATCAGCAGCGTGACCGTGCGTGCCGAGCGATTGTCGATGCACACACCTGCACGAGTGTTGATAATCGAGGTTATCTACTTATATTCAACAACCATTTACCAAAACAAAAATTCAGATTATGAAAGTATATACCAAAGGTGGCGACAAAGGCAAGACCTCGCTTATCGGTGGCGAGCGTGTATCGAAGTGCGATTTGCGTGTAGAGGCGTATGGCTCGGTAGATGAATTGATGGCTTTCACGGCTCTGTTGGCTGACAAATTGATGAGCGATGAGCGATTCAACAACTCAGTTGAGCAGCTACGCCACATTGAGTCACAACTTATGACCGTTTCGGCTCTACTTGCCGTTGGCGAGGGTGGCGAGGATAAGGTTGCCAATCTCAAGAGTAGCGCTACGGAGGATTTGGAGGCGTGGATTGACCAGATGCAGGAGAGCCTGCCCGCAATTACAAAGTTCACCATCCCTGGTGGCGACGAGCGCATCTCGTTGTGCCACGTATGTCGCACCGTATGCCGCCGTTCGGAGCGTACGGCACTACTCGCTGCGGAGGTTTATCCGATAAACGAGGGTGCTACAATTTACCTCAATCGCCTCTCGGACTACTTCTACCTCTTAGGTCGTCACGTGACGGCAATAACGCAGACTGAGGAGATTTTGTGGATACCATAAGCTCGTGGCGCAAGCATTTGGAGTTAACTATTTTAGCGTTTTTTGATACATAAATGCTATATTAGGTGCAGGCTGTAAAAATATTATAATAAAACATTTGCATTTATCATTTTTTCTGTATATTTGCGCCCGATTAAATGGCTTAAAACCCATAAACTTAAACGCTTTTAACCTTATAAAATAACAAACTATGTACTGGACTTTAGAGTTAGCATCAAAGTTGGAGGATGCACCCTGGCCCGCAACAAAAGAGGAGTTGATTGATTACGCAATCCGTTCTGGTGCACCGTTGGAGGTTTTGGAGAACTTGCAGGAGATTGAGGACGAGGGCGACATCTACGAGTCAATCGAGGACATCTGGCCCGACTACCCATCAAAGGATGATTTCTTCTTTAACGAAGAGGAGTATTAATCTATAACTCCCAGATTATCATCCACTTAATACCTAACCTCCCAAATATCGGGAGGTTTTTTTATGCAATATTTTACACACTAACCTATTATGAAACGATTTCTTATTTTGCTCGCTCTAATATCTTCTACCGTCATCGCCGATGCACAACAGAAGGGTGCCGAACCCGTAGCATTTTGGGGTAAGGAGGATGCGTACCTTCTCAAGCAGGCATCGCATATGTTCAGCCTGGTGGACCAAGCCTTGACGGAGAATCCACCCGTTGTAGGTGCGCCTATGGCTCGCAAGCTGGCTCTATACAATCTTGATGCAATGCTGCACGAGGTGAAATATGACAATACGGAGCCTTTCTGCAACTTCATTGATTCACGTATCGGCAAGGTGATTGAGGATATGAAGAGTCCCGTGAAGCGTGGCGTTAAGATTTATAAAATATATAACGATGGCTTTGTCGTGCGCACAAAGAGCGCAAACATCGCCTTCGACGTGGTACGTGGCGCTTGCAAGAAACAGCAGTTGTTATCGGATGAGCAGGTGGATGCCATCGTTGATAAGTGTGACGTATTGTTTCTATCGCATAATCACGGCGACCACGTAGATAAATATGTTGTAAACCGTTTCATCGAGTCAGGCAAGCCCGTCATTGCGGCATCGGAGATTCTGCCCAACCTTGAGGGCGTGACACACTATCGCTCCGAGAGTGAGATTTTGGACAAGGTGGTAAAGCTGAAGAGTGGCGAGGAGTTGCAGGTAAAGATATTCCCCGGACACCAGAGCCCTATGATGTGTAACATCTACGTTGTAACTACGCCCGACAAATATACCGTAGCACATACGGGCGACCAGTACGACAAGAACGATATGGAGTGGATTGCCGAGATTAAGGATAAGGCGCCGAAGATTGATGCGCTGATGATAAACTGCTGGTCATATCAGATTGCCGATGCGATAAAGGGTTTTGACCCTCGTTACGTGCTCTCGAGTCACGAGAATGAGATGGGACACACCATCGACCACCGAGAGGCGTTTTGGCTCACGTTCCAGAAATTAGAGCCCGTCCAGCACGACTATGTTGTAATGAGCTGGGGCGAGTGGTTTTCGTTTAAGTAATGAGCTAAAAAATTGTATAGCACTTTTTAAGCACGATATTTTGGTAGTTATTAAAAAATTTCTACCTTTGTGCCCGGGTAAGTCTTATACGACCAGCTCCCTGAGAATCCCCCAGGTGTGGAAGCAAGCAAGGGTATTAGGTTGTAGCGGTGCGATATAAGTAGCTTACCCTTTTTTTGTACCTATATTTTAGCAACTATT
>JAFNUH010000298.1 GCA_017384185.1 Alistipes sp. | reverse complement strand
GGGCATAAGTGCCGGCAAAAGAGCCGAGCCGATACCGCACACCAGCACACCCCATATAGCTATCTGCGTAACGGCAACAGCCGCCACACCCAAAATCTTACCCAACATAAGCTGGAAGGGGCTGACACTCGACACCAACACATCCAGGACACGTGAGCCCTTCTCCTCGATAACCGAGGTCATAACCATCGAGCCGTAGATGATAAGGAACATATAGAGCATCATACCCAAGACCAAACCCAGCAGATACGACACTACGGACGATGTAGCCTGCTCATCCTTGCCCTCCTCGCTCTGGTCGTTACGGTAGGTGGTCATTGAGACGGATGCTTCGAGATTCTTCATAATATCCTCCAAGCCCTCGATGTCGTAGCGCTTGAGGCGCTCACGCTCGATAACCTTCTCGATTTGTGCCGTGATAGACTCCTCGAGCGACATAGAGGATGACGAATTGGTGTAGAGCTTAACATCGGCGGGGTGCTCGACAACCTGCTCACCAATCCACAGCACGCCAAAGACATCGGCATCCTGACGTGCCACCTCGAGCGACATATCGACGCTCTTGAACTCCACATCCTCGCTGCTCTCCAGCTGCTGAGCCACAACGCCACTCTGGTCGATAACCAGAAGCGTCTTCTGCTCGCCCTTGGCGAAGAGCATCATAAGCGTAGGTGCCGCCATCATACCAATCATAAGGATGGGCATAAGTATTGTCGTTATGATAAACGACTTTTTGCGAACTCGCTCGTTGAACTCACGGGCGATAATGATTCCTATCTTGTTCATCTTGATTCTTTATTTATGATTTACAATGTACCCTCGACGGCACGGATAAAGATATCGTTCATACTGGGTATAACCTCTCTGAACGAGCGCAACTCAACGGCGTTGTTCGCCACAGCGATGCTCTCACGAACCGAAGCACCATCGTGCAGGCGTATGCGAGAGGAGATGTAGGGCGTATCTGCCACATCAGCCGTACCCAACACATCTGCCATAGGAGCCACGGCACTCTCGAAGGTAGCGCCCTCGCCACGATAGATAACCTCAAAGACATTCTCGCCAAAGCGGTGGCGCAGCTCATCGACCGAGCCTGAGAGGATGTTGCGTGACTTGTTGATAAGTGTGATATGGTCGCAAATCTCCTCGACGCTCGACATATTGTGGGTAGAGAAGATAACCGTTGCGCCCTTATCTCGCAGGCGCAAAATCTCCTGCTTCAAGAGGTTGGCATTGATGGGGTCGAAGCCTGAGAAGGGCTCATCGAAGATAAGCAGCTTAGGCTCGTGCAGAACCGTTGTGATGAACTGCACCTTCTGCGCCATACCCTTCGAGAGGTCCTCCACCTTGCGGTTCCACCAGCTCTCGATACCCAGGCGCACGAACCACTCCTTCAATCGCACGACAGCCTCACGGCGTGAGAGACCCTTCAGGCGTGCGAAGAAGATAGCCTGCTCGCCCACCTTCATCTTCTTGTACAGACCACGCTCCTCGGGCAGGTAGCCGATTTGGTAGATATCCTGGTCGGTGATTTCGTTGCCGTTGAAGATAACACGTCCTGCGTCGGGCAGCGTGATGCGGTTGATGACACGGATAAGGGTTGTCTTACCCGCACCGTTGGGTCCCAAAAGACCATATATTGACCCCTGCGGCACCGTGAGCGATACGTCATTGAGGGCTGTATGACCCGAATAACGTTTTGTTACATTTTCTATTTTCAGTAAATCCATCTTCTGTGAATTTTAATTCCTATTACATTAGTCGCATAAGAGGTCATAAAATTACAAAAATGAGTGAAAAAAATTTCATTTACCCCTATTTTTTTTGATGTCGCCCCGAAATAGAGTATCTTTGAACAACAAAATATCCAAATTATGAAACGACTTTTACTTATTGCAGCGCTGCTGATGGTGGCAGCCTGCTCGAAAGATAATAGCCACCCCCGTGAAACCGTACACTTCGAGGGCGAGGAGTGGAGCGCTTACTCGGCAACAACGGCGGGGGTGAAATACTCGTCAGACCTTGTGGCGGGAGGCTACAAGTGGTGCGACAAGAGAACAACGCTCACATCGGAGGCTATCGTCGACAACTCCTACGGCTACGCATATATTCGTGGCGGAATGTTGGTATCGTCATACAACTCTGCCGACATTGCAACCTATGGTGACTACTCCAAAGACCTCTACGCCTACTGCGCAACATCCTCGTCGGAGGTGAAGGGTGGTGGTAACAACGGCTCGGACGGCTTTGCCATCGTGGTAGGAAATTATGACAGCATAACGAATAGCGAAGTGAGTGCCGAGATGTACTTCGCCGACGGCAATGCTCGCAAGATTTTGAG
>JAFNUH010000297.1 GCA_017384185.1 Alistipes sp. | reverse complement strand
TTTTACTACTTCTTACCGGCCTTGGGTCGCTTAGCACCGTACTTAGAGCGACGCTGACGACGACCGTCTACGCCTGCTGAATCGAGTGCACCACGCACGAGGTGATAACGAACACCAGGGAGGTCCTTAACACGACCACCACGAACGAGCACGATTGAGTGCTCCTGCAAGTTGTGACCCTCACCGGGGATGTAGGCATTGACCTCCTTACCGTTGGTCAAGCGAACACGTGCCACCTTACGCATCGCCGAGTTCGGCTTCTTGGGTGTAGTGGTGTACACACGAGTACAAACACCACGACGCTGGGGACACGCTGCGAGTGCCGGAGACTTACTCTTGTCCTCCTGGCTTACTCGACCGTTTCTTACTAACTGTTGAATAGTTGGCATTGTAAAAACTTTGTCCTTTAATGTTAATTAAAAAAAATTTCGTCTTCTAAAACGTCCAATTCGGAGTGCAAAGGTAAACAAAATTTTTTAATAACACTATATATATGACTCTTTTTTACGCATTTTTCAGCGATTTAGCTCATTTGCGATTCTTTTTATCTATGGATTTTCAGAAATTATAATGTTTTATTTATATGCAACTTATTATGGCTATAAATTACAGCGAGTTACGTTAACATTTTCTTAACATTGCGCAATCTCCCACGCTACAAAAATCGCACCTTTGCACCACCCCTCCGACGTTGGAAAAAGGCTCTGTTCGGGGCGATAAAACGGGGTAAAAATTGCACTTTTTTAGAAAAAAGTATAACTTTACACATAGAATAACGGGGCGCATCTTGCCCGCAAAAATGTAGAAAGAGATGGTGAGTAGAAGAAGTTTTATCATCTGCGCCGTGGCGCTTGTTTCGATTGTTGTAATCTCGCTGGTAGGCAACATCATAACCATTGGCGACAAGGCGGCAGAGATACATCCCTGGTTGGGATGGGGATTTTATATTGTGTTGGGGCTCTTCCTCTTATGTTTTGTGGTGGTGCCGACGCTGAAGTTTATCTTTACGCCCGAACTGAAGGGTGACGGACGCAACGAAATTGACCATATGGAGAGCGACGAGTTGCGCCACTACATCAAACGTCTATCGCTTACGCAGCAGGAGCGTGAGCTCTTTGCTACGGCAGAGAGCGAGCTCGAGGGTGTAAAGATGATAATCAGAAAACGTGACGAGGAGGCAACAAAACTTGTGCGCAAGGCTGCGCTCAACGTCTTTATCGTGACGGGCATAAGCCAAAATGGCTCGTTCGACATCATCACCGCCTTCGGTATGAACATACAGATGATTAACCGTCTGGTTAACCTTCGCCACCGCCGTCCCACGTTCACGCAGTTGCTTGAGTTGTATGTTGTTATTCTCTCCTCGACGCTTATCATCAGCCTGACGGATAACATCCTCGACGAGATTGACGGCAACGAACTCTTCGGCTCGGTTGCGGGCGGTCTGGCAAAGACTCTGGTGGCATCGGCAGTGAATGGAGCGATGAACGCCTATATGACTCTGCGTATCGGAAAGATGACGATGAAGTATCTGGAGTTGGGAAGCAAAAACTTCAAACAGAATCGCTCGAAGCTCCGCCGTGAGGCACGTCGCAGCGCTCTGAAGGAGGTGCCCGCCATAGCCAAGAGTGGCGTGGAGAGCATCTCTGGCACGATGAAAAACTCGGCGAAGAGTTGGTTTGGTTTTTAGTGATGGTGAGGCAATTTTGGTTTCGGATTTTGAATTTTCGATTAGCCGCACTATCTTTACGCTCGAAAATAGTATAATATATAAATATATAGAGTATAAACAATGAAAAAATTTCTTTTAACACTTGCGGCAGCGGCGCTCTCATTCACCGCTTTTGCCGATGAGGGTATGTGGCTTTTGCCCTACCTTCAGAAGATGAATATCAAGGATATGAAGGCTAAGGGTTTGAAGCTCTCGGCTGAGGATATCTACTCAATCAACGACTCTTCGTTGAAGGACGCTATCGTGATTTTCGGTGGCGGCTGTACTGGTGAGATTGTATCTGACAAGGGTCTTATCTTCACAAACCACCACTGTGGCTACGGCTCTATTCAGGCGCTCTCGTCTGTTGAGCACGACTACCTGAAGTATGGCTTCTGGGCTAACTCTCACGGTGAGGAGCTCCCCTGCCCGGGCTTGTCAGTTCGCTTCGTGCGCTCGATTGAGGATGTAACGGCTCAGATTTTGGGCAACGTGCCCTCAACTGCTGGCGAGACTGAGCGTCAGAAGATTATCAGCGAGAACACAAAGGCATTGGTAGAGCAGATGAGCAAGGATTTCCCCAAGAGCAAGCAGGCACAGGTTGTAGAGTTCTTCGGTGGTAACCAGTACTTCGCATTCGTTTATGAGGTGTTTAACGATGTTCGTTTGGTAGGTACTCCTCCCTCGTCTATCGGTAAGTTTGGTGGCGACACCGACAACTGGATGTGGCCCCGCCACACGGGCGACTTCTCTATCTTCCGTGTTTATGCCGACAAGGATAACAAGCCCGCAGCATACTCGAAGGATAACGTGCCCTACAAGGCTCCCCGCCACTTGGAGATTTCGCTCGACGGCGTTAAGGAGGGTGACTTCTCGATGATTATGGGCTTCCCCGGCTCTACAACACGCTATATGACATCGTACGAGATTGACCAGATGTTGGAGGTTGACAACCCGCAGCGTATCTTCATCCGTGGCGAGCGTCAGGCTATCCTCTGGGAGGCTATGGAGGCGAGCGACGAGATTCGTATCAAGTACGCATCGAAGTATGCAGGCTCTTCAAACTACTGGAAGAACTCAATCGGTATGTCACGTGGTATCCAGAAGCTCGGCGTGAAGGCTCAGAAGGAGGCCGAGGAGGCTGCCTTCCAGAAGTGGGCTAACGAGAATACACTCCCCGAGGAGGGTTTCATCGATGCTCTGCCCAATATGAAGCGTGTCGTAGCGGAGATTACCCCTGTGGAGGGCTCTATGCAGTATTTGCAGGAGGCATTCTTGCGTGGCGTTGAGTTACTCACACCCGCACGTGCTGCTCAGGTATCGGCTGGCTTCTACAAGGACTACGACGCTACGTTGGACCGCAAGGTTGCTAAGCGTATGCTCACCATCGCACGTGAGAATATGACTCCCGCCGACCTCCCGTCGTTCTACGCTGAGGTTGTTGATGCTAAGTTTGGTGGCGACATCGCAAAGTATGTTGACTACGTATATGACAACTCTGTATTCACCTCTTTGGAGAAGGCTCAGGCTGCAACCGACGAGCAGAAGAAGGCAGACCCCGCAAAGGAGTTGGCAAACTCTGTGATGGCTTCATACCGTGCCGTATATCCCAAGTATGTTGAGTTGGCACCCCAGTTCAACCAGGCACACCGCCTCTACGTTGCTGGTTTGATGCGTATGCAGCCCAACAAGGCGTGGTATTCGGATGCAAACTTCACAATCCGTTTGACTTACGGTAATGTATTGCCCTACAACCCCGCAGATGCTATCACATACAACTACTTCACAACTTTGGAGGGTGTAATCGCTAAGGAGGATACATCTAATCCGTTGGAGTTCACCGTAGAGGAGAAGCTCAAGGAGTTGTACGCAAAGAAGGATTACGGTCAGTACGCTGCCGAGGATGGTCGCTTGCACGTAGGCTTCCTCTGCAACTTGGATATTACTGGCGGTAACTCAGGTTCTCCCGTCCTGGATGCAAACGGCCGCTTGATTGGCTTGGCATTCGACGGCAACTGGGAGGCTATGTCGGGTGACGTAGCATTCGAGCCCGAGTTGCAGCGTTGCATCGCAGTTGATGTTCGCTATGTGTTGTTCGTTGTTGACAAGTTCGCAGGCTGCCAGCACATTATGAGCGAGCTCGACATCGTAAAGAGCAAGAAGCGCAAGTAATATATATATTATATATAATGTAAAAAGCTACTCCGAAAGGGGTAGCTTTTTTGATTATAAGATGAAAGAGAAAAGAGCAAAGATGAAAGATGAACCGACGCCAAACCGAGGGCAGAGGGTGCTTGCACACTTTGTCGAGGTGCGAAGGAGGAAAAGCCTGCGAAGCAGGGTTAAAGAGTTTTTTATAGGTATTATGGGTGTTATAAGAGTTATAAGTGTTATACCACCAGCAACGGAAATATCCATAGACAAAATATAATACTTATAGCACCTATAATTCCTATAACACTTATCATTTCCCCTATAAATTAGCACAATACCATAAATTTTCTGCGAAAATATTTTGTGGGGGGGGGTAAATTTTTCGTAACTTGCAGTCGAGAAATTTTCGTTTAACCATTAAAAAGCACTCTACGATGAAAAAATTATTATTTGTACTATTCGCAGCGCTTGCTTTTGTTGCTTGCGAGAAGGAGGATGATTACGCAGAATTAGGTGATTTGGTAGAGTTAAAAGACCTGCAATCTTATCCCTATCTTACGGGTAATTCTGGCTATGTAAAACTATCACAAGATGAAGTAACCTTCGACAAAGAGAAAGGAGGAACTATAACTATCGAAACCGTAGATGCTGCATTCGTCCTTTGTATGGGAACATCTGTCAATATTGAAGGGGTAGGCTCCATTCCTAATCGGGATACAAAATCATACTACCAGGTCAATGCCCCCTTATACCTTTTGAAGTATGAAGATATTAAAAAGATTAAGGTGTATGAGGGATTCGGTTGCACGGTTGTTCGTGATGGGTATCGTAAATTTACTATAACCGTCAAACCTAACTGTGACAGTGATTATGATTACGATTTTAATCAGATTACAATCGCTATTCAAAGAATAGTAAAGTCCGAAACATATGGACCAATAGCAGGTGATGGA
>JAFNUH010000296.1 GCA_017384185.1 Alistipes sp. | reverse complement strand
GAGATTTTTTATAGGTGTTATAAGAATTATAAGTGCTATAAGTATTATAAAATTTCATATAACTCCTATAACACTTATAACACCTATATCACCTATAACACTTATACCCCCTAATAATACAACCCCTTCGAGCCAAAAATCGGATAACCGAAGTTGAACATCACGTAGCAGTTGTGTCGTGAGTTGAAATTATACTTGGTAACCGACAGGCTCACGGGACCTACGGGCGTATGGTAAACAAACGATAGGTCGCCTATGTAGTGTATATAATCGTCCGACTTAATTGGGTCACGCAGCATAGCAAAAACTCCCGTACGCAGGAACATATTGGGGAATAGCTTGAACGTAGGTATCACACCCATCGCCGCATAGCGGTTGGCGGCAAATTCGGGCATATACAACATCTGCGAGTGCGGCAGCGGCGTGTAGCGTGGCGACGAAAGTATCGTGGCATAGGGGTTTCCGAACTTCGGGTGGTTGGTATATACCGCCTCGATGTTGTAGCTCACCGAGAACCACCAATCACGCCAATTACTCGGGTAGTGCTCCCACTGGAGCTTCGCTCCCACCCACTGGCGCAGCTCCTTCGCACGTGACGAACGTGAGTGCAGCTCCGCCGTCTCATACTTATCACGTCCGTGAACACCAATTATCGACGCCGTGAAACGACCTCCGTGTGTGGGGTAGGCTATGCGGTCGAGTGTCGAGTGCTGGAACTGCAATCGTGCCGCCGCAAAGCGGAACCAGTCGTGGGTCGAGGGGGTGTTATTCGAGTCGTAGTCGGTCAGGTACGAGTAGAAGTTATATCCCGCATTTGCCGACAACTCCAGCACACTCTTGCGTGTTGTCGCCACGCCGAAGCCGAAGTGCGCATAGGTCTCGATGGTGCGAGCCTCGATGGTATTTCTTACGGGCGTGACATTGCCGAACGAGCCACGCAGGTTGGACTGCCACGATGCCTGAAGAGAGTAGTCGAAATACATCGGCGTGCGGCTCACAAATGCCGTGCGACCACCCACACGTGCAACCGTAGATACGGGACCCAGGAAGAGGTCCATATATGTCGTCTGCGCCGTGCCACCCAGCTTGAAGTGGTTGAGACCCAGGAATATCTGGTTAAATGCCGTTGACGATATATTACCGCCCACCAGGAACTTCATACTCGGCTTCGACGATATGTCGAGGTGCATACGGAAGTCCTTGTTTATAGAGTCGTAGCTCACCTCGGGGAAGGCATTTGTGGTATATTCGTTTGTCGCCATCAGCGAGAAGTAACGCTCTCGCACCTCGTCAAACGAGATTGTCGGCACAGCCACAGAGTCGGGCAACGCCTTCTTCTCGAAGTTCATAAACGTACGGGCATACTGCCTCTGGCGGTCGCTCAGACCGTCAATATCGAGGTCACTGAATCGCAACTCGGGGCATCGCTCACGAAACTCCCTGCGACGACGCTCCACCTCCTGCGCCGAGCGACGCACGGCGATACGCTCCTTGAGCTCGGGCATAGCACGCATAGCATCCTCGTAGCCGTGCTGTATGGTCTGCGCACCACCCGCAAAGTCTAACAGCGAGGCTGTCACCTCACGCTTGATGATAACGCCACGACCCTCGGGCAGAGAGTAATCCGTGGGTATTGTTACCAGCGACATAATCTGCTTCTCGACCGACGACTCCTGCGTAATCTGCTCATTATCAGCCACGCACTGCGAGCCGATGAAGAACGAAGGACGAAAATCCTCCTCCAGCGAGCGCCACGGGAAGTTGTCATAACAACCTCCATCGACCAGCACACGCCCATCCTTGTCGGTCACGGGTCGGAACAGTATAGGATACGACATCGAGGCACGCACGGCAAAGGGCAAATCGCCCCCCTCGTACTCCACCGCCTCGTGGCGATTCACGTCGGTGGCGATACAACGGTAGGGTATCATCAGACGGTCGAAGTCGCCGCCACACGCCACAGATGCCGGAGCGAAGAGCTCGGTGAGTGCCATATCAATCTGCGCCGTATTAATAAAGGCGTGGGGTAGTGCCAAGTTCAGCGAGTTGCTACCCAGCAGCGAGTCACGCTTCACATCCATATATACCGAGAACATCGAGGGGATATTCTTGCGCTCGGTGTAGAAGAATTTGTAGCGGTCGTCAATCTTTCCCGAGACCCAATTCTCCACATCGCCCGAGGTTACGATGGCGGTCATCTCGTCGGTTGTGTAGCCTGCGGCATAGAGCGCACCGATGATGGCACCCATAGATGTTCCCGAGATGTAGTCGATAGGTATGTCGTTCTCCTCCAGCGCTTTAATAACACCAATGTGGTACAATCCTTTGGCGCCTCCACCAGCCAATACCAAGCCAATCTTACCTCTTGCCACAGAGCGATGTAGCGTGTCATAGATAATATCCGTACGCCCTGCCGAGAGCGAATCCTTCGCCAGGCGTTGCAGGTGACGGTGTACACGGCGCACCTCACGGCGGCGTGGGTTGTTTATGCTATCCTCGGCGTGACGAGCCGAGGCACGGTGTGAACTATGGTGCTGCGCCGCCACGTCACCCAAGCCAAAGAGCGTGAGCGACATTATAAATAGTAAAAAAAATCGGGCGGTTTTCATATTTTTTAGTAACTTTGCACGTTATATATACTATATAACGCAAAATTACTGAAAAAAGTATAAAAACAGATAGCAATGATTAACAAAATTGACGAGCTACTCAAGCGTGTTGAGGCATTTGCCCCCACCACAGCCGCCGAGGTTGAGGAGTTCCGTATCAAAATTCTCGGCAAGAAGGGCGAATTGACAGCCCTTATGGAGGAGTTTAAGAGTGTTCCCGCAGAGCAGAAGCGTGAGTTGGGACAGAAGATTAATGCCCTGAAGCAGACGGCTCAGGCTCGCATAAACGAGCTGAAGGCTACGCTGCAGTCATCATCGCTCAAGAGCGAGGCTATCGACGATATGACTCGTCCGGGCACAGCCGAGGCTGATGGCACACGCCACCCCATCTCTATTGTGAAGAATCAGATTGTCGATATCTTCGCTCGCTTGGGTTACACCGTAGCCGAGGGTCCCGAGATTGAGGACGACTGGCACGTATTCTCAGCCTTGAACTTCCCCCTCTCGCACCCCGCACGTGATATGCAGGATACCTTCTTCGTGGAGAAGGCATCAAACGAGCCCAACGTGAAGGATCTGTTGCTTCGCACCCACACCTCATCTATTCAGGTGCGTGCTATGGAGCACCAGAAGCCCCCTATCCGCATCGTATGCCCGGGTCGTGTCTTCCGTAACGAGGCTATCTCATACCGTGCGCACTGCATCTTCCACCAGGTCGAGGGTCTTTACATCGACGAGAACGTATCGTTCGCCGATATGAAGCAGTCTATTCTCTACTTCGCTAAGGAGATGTTCGGCGAGTCGGCAACGATTCGTATGCGCCCCTCATACTTCCCCTTCACCGAGCCTTCGGCTGAGGTTGACGTAAGCTGTAACTTGTGCGGCGGCAAGGGTTGCAACGTATGTAAGGGTACAGGCTGGCTGGAGATTATGGGTTGCGGTATGGTTGACCCCAACGTATTGAAGGCGAGCGGTATCGACTCTAAGAAGTATTCGGGCTTCGCCTTTGGTATGGGTGTTGAGCGTATTGCTATGTTGAAGTATGGCGTGAAGGATTTGCGTCTCTACTTCGAGAACGACGTCCGCTTCTTGCACCAGTTCGACAGCGCATTGTAGAAGGAATAAGAATTATAGGAGTTATAGGTAGTATAAAATCCTATAACACTTATAGCACTTATAACACTTATAGCAATCAGTAATATTGAACATAAAACACCTATATCGCTTTTTGATGCTATGCGTCATCGTAGCCACGCTCCTTATGGGAGTCGTGGCACGTGCCGCTATGCGCACAGGCGATAGGGTGACAAAGCCTCTTATTGAGCAGGACACGGCTCGCACAAAGCCCCAGCTCGTCATCCCCGACTCGCTCCGTGCCTCATATAAATATACCGATGCACTGAAGCAGGCTCTCATCCACAACGACACGGCGGCGGCGCTCAGGCTCTACGCCGAGGTGCTGGATATAGACTCCACGTTCGCCCCTGCGCTCTACCAGTTGGCGCAGCACGAGATGAAGATTCACGGGCGTGAGGCGCAGGCTATGGCATTTGCCCGCCGAGCCTACGAGCAGGATACTATGAGCCACTGGTATGCCGACACCTATGCCCG
>JAFNUH010000295.1 GCA_017384185.1 Alistipes sp. | reverse complement strand
TAGTTATCCTGCGCACGCCGATATGTAGCCCGCACTACCCCACCGCCATACAACACCTGCTCCACCTGTGGCTGAAGCGTGAAGCCCCACAGATCGGCATCTCGTTTTCGGCTGAAATCGGTAGTAAACGAGCCGTTGGCACTCAGCGAAGGGAGGAAATCAGTGTGAGCCATACGCATATCGGCATAGGCTCTGTCAATATCTGCCTCAGCACTCTTTAACTCCGTACTAAAGGCATATACTCGGTTGCGATATGCCTCAAGCGATAGCTGCGACCACGCCTGCAAAGTGAAAACCATCGCTACGGTAAGAAGTATAATCTTTCGCATAATCTTAATTTTTCTCTGGTGCAATTTTGTAGAGTATTGTATATGTTACGGGCAGAACCACCATCGTAAGCAACGTCGCTACAAGCAGACCTCCCATAATCTTCGCCGCCATACTTGCAAAGAGCGAATCGAAGAGTAGCGGTATCAGCGCCAAGATAGTCGTTCCCGAAGCCACTGCGACGGGTATAAATCGCCCACGAGCAGCCTCTACAACGGCAGTAAATGGTGCCACACCATCAGATAGCATATCCTGCACCGTAGAGAGAAGTATCACGGCATTCTTGACATTCATACCCACCAATCCTAACAGACCAAGCAGCGAGAAGAAATCAAACTGATTACCCGTCAGGAGCAGTCCCAGCACCACACCGATAAATATTAGCGGGGTCATAAGCAATATCGCTATCGGTGCTCGGAAGTTATCAAACAAAATAAGCAACACGATAAATATCAGCACCAACGCCAACGGGAGATTTTCACCCAAGGCTCGATTTGACTCCTGCTGAGACTCCTGCTCGCCAAATATTCGCATCTCATAACCCTCGGGAATCGCCACGCTCTCTTTTACTTTAGCGAGGATTGTACGATATAGCTGTTCGGTATTGACTCCCACTGCGGGGTCACATTGCGCTTTCATCACTCGACGACGGTTGTAACGTTTCACTACACCCGTGCGATAATCGAAGTCGAAACCGCTACTCGCCTGCTCGATAGAATAGACATTACCGCTATACGAGAAGAGAGGCATAGAGCTTAGGTTTGAGAGATTATAATCCATAATATCCTCATCCTTAAGCAATATAGGCAAAAACTCATCACCACGACGAAACTCGCCCATCCGATAGCCATCGGTTGCCAGCGTAATCCACTGCGCCATATTACTACGCCCAACGCCTATGCGCTGACCCTTGGTCTGTGAGTAGATTGGCAGCCACGTCGGGATACGGTTGCCCCAGCTATTGCGCACGTTTACCGCCTCGGGCATATCCCACATAATCTTCTCGACACGTTTTGTAAGCGACAACAGTGTATCAACATCCTGCCCAACAAAACCAATCTCGATAGTTGCATCGGGCACGGGCGATAGCTTAAAGAGCGACGAACGAAGCCACACATCGGGAAAACTATCCGCCACAAAGCCATCGAAACGCTCCTTTACACGTTGCGTATAACGTTTATTCTCAACCTCAACAAGTATATTTCCATAATTTGGTCGCATAGCTACGCTACCGCTTGCAAGATAATATCTCAGGGGTGTAGCTCCGGCGGTTGTGGAGACACGCACAACCTCATCCTGACTTCGCAGCCAATCGGTCATCCTGTCCAACTCACGTTGAGTAAAATTTATATCGTACCCCTCGGGCAGAATAACATCGGCACGAAAATATGGTTTGTCGAGTTGCGGGAAGAAGTTTTGAGGCATCACGCCCATCACAACAACAGAGCCGACAAACAATCCTACCGTAGCGCATACGACCAACCACCGATGGTGCAATGCCCAAAACAACAATTTATCGAACCACGCCACACCACGACTATGCTTGGTGACCTCATTTTTGAGCAATGACACCCCAAACAGAGGCACTTGTGTCAACGCCAACACCCAGCTAAGCAACAACGAGAGCGATATAACGACAAACAACGGCTTTACAATCTCCGCCACGGACGATGGGGCAAGATACAACGGCAAAAATGAGAATATGGCAATAAGCGTTGCACCGAGCAGACCCCACTTTGGCAGCTCAGCACCCCGCACGAGGGCATCCCGTAGACCTACGCCTCGAGCTTTAGATTTTAGGGCATTGTCCGTCACGACAATAGCATTATCGACCAGCATACCCATAGCAATTATGAAGCCGGCAAGCGACGTGCGATTTATCCCCTCGCCCACCATATACATCACCAGCATCGTGCCACCTATTGTAAATATGAGCGACATACCGATAAGCGCTCCACTACGAAGACCCATCGCAAGCATTATAACCAGTATGACAATAGCCACCGACTCCGCCACGTTGAGCATAAACGATAGATTTGCTTTGCGGGCAATCTCATCCTCGGGATACAACGGCACAAGCTCCATACCCACGGGCATCTGCGACTGCAATCTCTCCAAAACTTCACGTACCTGCCTTCCCAACCTCACAACATCGGCTCCGCCGTCGGACGATACTCCTACGCCGACCGCACGACGTCCATCTACGTGCATAATTGTCGTTGCCGGTTCTACGTACGACTGCTCAATGTGAGCAACATCGCCAAGGCGGAACTGCTTTCCTGAGGAGGTAATAAGGAGCTGCTGAGAAATATCATCAATCGAGGTGTATGTCCCCGACTCAAGAATCCGAACTCGCATAGTGCCTGCAGCGACCTCTCCCGTATCGACAATATCGTTCTGCTGTGCTATCATCTGCACAATCATCTCGGGCGTAATGGAGAAGTTTGCCAGGGTCGATTTGGTGATATATACATTTACAACAGGCTGCTGCTCGCCCTGAAGTGCCACCTTCTGCACACCCTCGATAGTTACAACCTCACGCTTTACCTGTTGCGCCCAATCACGTATCTCGCTCCACGAAAATCCCTCGTCTGCAACCAACCCATAATAGAGTCCATAGACATCACTAAAATCGTCATTAACACTAAGAGGCCCTGCGCCCGTAGGGAGTTGCGAGCTGACATTCATCACCTTGCGGCGCAACTCATCCCACAGCTGAGGAATCTCTGTGGCACGTGTTCCAGCCTCCAACTCAACCATAATCTTCGAGAAGCCGTAATAAGACTCTGAGGTCACCTTCTTGACCTTACGCATCGACTGTAACTCACGAGCTACTGGTTCCGAGATAAGTTGCTCGACCTCGTAGGGCGTAGCTCCAGCATAGGGGCAAGTCACAACGGCAGTCTTGAGTACAAAGGTCGAGTCCTCCTTCTTACCCATCTTTACAAACGACCACACGCCACCCACAACAAAGAGCGCCAGCACAAAATAAACGATAGTGCGATGGCGCAACGAGTACTCCGAAATCATCATCC
>JAFNUH010000039.1 GCA_017384185.1 Alistipes sp. | reverse complement strand
CCTTGTAACCACCGTCAACGAATGAGTGGAAGAACAAACCTGAGTTACCGTTTGACATCTGCTTGAACTCAACTGTCAAGTCGAAATCCTTATAGTACTCACGAGTACCGAGGTAACCATACTGCAAATCCTCACCGTTCTCAGTTACGAGGTTACCATCCTTGTCAACTGATACACGCATGCTACCGAACAACTCCCAACCTGTGAGATCCTTGCCGTTGAACAAGCTAACCTTCTTGCCAGCCTTCTTGGGCAACTCCTTAATCTTGATGTTGCGGAATGATGCGGGGTCACCGTGGTCCTGCAAGCAGATTACACCCTCGTGAGCCAAACCGTACTCAGTAGCGTTGCCCCACTTACCGCTTGCCTTGCGAGCAAACCAATCCTCAGTGTATGCCTCGAACTCGATAATCTTCTCGCCGTTGAGCCAGTGCTCTACGTGACCGTTGTCGTAAACAATCTTTGATGAGTTCCACTCACCTACGGGGTTTACGTTCATCTTGCTGTAATCGGGCAAGTGCATAGCGTAATCTACGCCCAACTTCTGCCACTCCTCCAACTTCGAGGGAGCGTTTACCTCCTCCCAGCCAGCGTTGTCGATAAGCTGATACTCAGGACCTGTAACGTAAGGAACCTTGAACTTGGGGTGCTCAACAACGTGGTACAACATACCGCTGTTACCGCCGTGTGTAAGCTTCCAATCCCATACCAACTCGAAGTTAGCATACTTCTTGTCTGTTACGATGTAGCCTGATGCGTCGCCACCCTCGCCAGAAGCCTGGATGCAACCATCAACTACGCCCCAGCCGCCCTTCAACTCAGTCTCGTTGAAGCTGCGCCAGCCGTTCAAAGTCTCACCGTCGAAAAGAAGCTGCCAACCCTCAGCCTCCTCAGCTGCAGTCAGCGTGTTGTGCTTTTGGCACGATGTTGCCATACCTGCAACCAAAGCCGCAGCTGCAACAAATGATACAAATTTCTTCATAACTCTTTGTTTTTGATTAAAATGTTTATCCTATTTGTTCTCTTATATATTTTGCTCTCAGTTCATAACTGCCCTCGGCATCTCGTGCCTCCAAAATCAACCCTCGTTTGTCATCAATCTCACGACTGTCGGGGTGGCGGTGGGGTAGTGCGTCTGTGTACCACGCCTCGTAGAGTCGGTTGCCTATTTTTGCCGTAGCTCGCTGGCAGGAGTAATCAATTATCTTACGGCGTACATTATCCTGCTCCCACTCCTTACCACTTATAAAACAAGCTGCCACTACATCCTGCATATCGACGTAACTATTGTCGAAGCTACGTAAGTTATACTCTCTTTTGCACAACACTTCGTAACGATAGGCTCCTTTGCCAATTTCGTGGTATGTGGTATCCACCTGCAAGTGTACGAAATCGGTTTGACTACCTATCTTTCGCTCGTAAATCACAGATAGATGTTCATCGGCGTAGTGCTTGTTGGTTGCTATAATCTTGTCGGTTTGGTACTCTATCTCGCTCGAACAACCATATCCTAATGTAAATACCTGATATACAGTTGTTAAAATTAGCATAATTGCTAAAAATCTGCATATATTCTTTACCATAATCGCTCGAACTTTACGAAACGCCACTTTTTACTCGGTAAAAGTACTAAAGAATTTCCAAATTTCCTCGGCTGTGTCTAAATCTTTGATACCCCAAGTGTGTCCGCCGCCTACAATTTCGTATAACCACACATCGTTTCCGCCCTTTGCATCCACATATTTGTGCGATATAACTTGATTTGAATCAGTATTTTTGAGCGGGAGTTTCTCGGTAACCTCACGCTGGCAGCCGTTGCGTTTTACCCAATAGTCGATGGCGTCGGGTACGGCTATGTATGCACCCCAGCCACCTTTATTCTCCAGGTCGCCTGTCCACTCCGAGGTTCTATCCTCGGTGCCGTGAATCTCGAAGAGTGGGATAGGGCGGGTGCGAGTATAAGCCTTTGGCATCCACTCCATTGTAAGTCCGGCAATAGGTGCTACAGCCTTGAACGTGCTCTGACGGTCATATGCCAGGAGGTAACACATCTCACCGCCGTTGGACATTCCTGTGCAGAAGGTGTTTTTGCGACTGAGGTTGTGTTCCTTCTGCAATTTCTTTGCGAGTTTGCAGAGGAATGAAATATCATCTACACCCATATCAGCCTGGAAAGGGTAGCCCACATTCCAACAATTCTTGCCTCGACCATCCTTTGAGCCTTGCGGATAGCATACAGCAAAGCCGTGACGCTCAGCAGCTTCATTGAAACCCTTGTCATCGAGGTTGAATGAGCCGCCATAGCCGTGCAGAACGAAGATTAGCGGTGCATTGGGCTGAATATTTGCAGGAAGATATAGTTTATACGTTCTCTCAATGCCATCTATTGTGCAGCTATATGTCTGATAATCTGTTTTGCCTTTGCTTTCAGTGCTGAGCGTTGTGTCGAGGGCGCTGTTTTCCGTGGTCTTATATAAATTTTCGGCTGATACACTGATAGTTGCGAGTATTGCGATTGCGATAGTTATAAAGTACCGTATTAGATTGTGCAGTTTCATTATTGTGAGTTTTTGGATTGAAGGTTTGTATGATGCAAAATTAATAAAAATGTTTGTTCTATATAATATAAGGTAAATAAATTTT
>JAFNUH010000294.1 GCA_017384185.1 Alistipes sp. | reverse complement strand
CTTGGAATCATCCTCTCGGTATCGTTCCTCAACCCCTCGTACGTTCCTGCAATGGGCGACCACCACGCACCTATTTACGTTCGTTTCTTGCGTGAGATAGTACTTGTGACAATCGCTGCATTGTCTTGGCTTACAACGAAAAAGAAGATTCGCACAGATAACAAATTCTCGTGGGACCCCATCATCGAGGTGGCATACCTTTTCATCGGAATTTTCGCTACGATGACACCCGCCTTGATATATCTGAACACCCACGCCGCCGACCTCGGATTGGATAAAGCCTGGCAGTTCTATTACAGCTCGGGAATCCTATCGGCGTTCCTCGATAACTCGCCCACAGCCGTGGCATTCCACACCGTTGCGCAGGGTCTTCCCACCGCTTCGGGAGCGATTTTGGAGGCTGGTATTGACGTGATGTTGTTGCGTGCAATCGCATTGGGTTCGGTATTCTTTGGAGCTATGACCTACATCGGCAACGGACCTAACTTTATGGTCAAGGCTATCGCCGAGCAGAGTGGTATCAATATGCCGAGTTTCTTCGGTTATATGATTCGTTTCTCGCTCATTATCCTGTTGCCGATATATATCATCACACAGTTGATATTCCTATAAAGAACAATACAATATTAAAATCCCAACCCCAAAGGTTGGGATTTTTTGTTTTTATATATGTCATTTAAGTTTTTATTCGTATATTTGCGAGTTGTGTGCGCATAGCGCACGCACGAGACCCAAAAGCGATAAAATCAATAACAAAAATATACAACAATTATGGTAGCAGACAAGTACACTCCACAAGACATTGAGTCGAAGTGGTATGAGTATTGGATTGACAACAAACTTTTTCACTCAGAGCCCGATGCTCGTGAGCCTTACACGATAGTTATTCCGCCCCCCAATGTAACAGGTATGTTGCATATGGGTCATATGTTGAACAACACATTGCAGGACGTATTGATGCGTCGTGCTCGCCAGATGGGTAAGAATGCCTGCTGGGTACCGGGTACCGACCACGCTTCGATTGCAACCGAAGCAAAGGTTGTTGCGAAGCTCAAGGCTGAGGGTATCGACAAGGCTACTCTTACACGTGAGGAGTTCTTGGCACACGCTTGGGAGTGGAAGGAGAAGCACGGTGGTATCATCCTCAAGCAGCTGCGTAAGCTGGGTGCTTCGTGCGATTGGGACCGCACCTGCTTTACTATGGATGAGGCTCGCACGGAGAGCGTAATCAAGGTATTCTGCGATCTCTACGAGAAGGGCAAAATCTATCGTGGCGTACGTATGGTTAACTGGGACCCCTCGGCAAAGACAGCTCTTTCAGACGAGGAGGTAATCTACAAGGAGTCGCAGGGTAAGCTCTACTACCTGCGTTATATGGTGGAGGGTACAGACCGTTATCTGGTTGTAGCAACAACTCGTCCCGAGACTATCTTGGGTGATACGGCTGTATGTTTGAACCCCAACGACGAGCGTTACAAGGATATCCCCGAGGGCGCACGTGTAATCGTACCGTTGGTAGGTCGTTCAGTGCCTATCATCCGTGATGAGTATGTAGATATTGAGTT
>JAFNUH010000293.1 GCA_017384185.1 Alistipes sp. | reverse complement strand
TCGTTGTATCGTATTGCAACGGCTTCGGTTGCTCGTGAGCGCACATTGTCGAGCCATTGGAAGTTGAAGTACGGTGCGAAGTACACTTACAATGAGGTGAATAGTGCCTCGCAGTATCGCTACGAGAATGCAGGCGTGTGGGTACCCTCTATTGTAGATGATTTCGACATCTCGTATGCGGAGAATATCGGTGCGGCATACGCCACAGCTACAATGAATTACGGTCGTTTCAGCGCCGTGGTGGGTCTGCGTGGCGAATATACCTACACCGATGGTGGTCGTGAGTCGGGCGTGAGCCAGAAGTACTTCTCACTCTTCCCCAATGCCAACCTCTCGGTTGCGCTGGATAAGTCGGGCAAGCACTCGCTGGTTGCGCAGTACTCACGTAGTATTGCTCGCCCCAACTTCTGGAACTTGACACCCAACCGTATGCAGATTTCGGATTATACATTCCAGTCGGGTAATCCTCTGCTCAAGCCGCAGTACACCGATAATATTACGGTAACAGCTGTTGTGGCATATAAGTATAGCTTGACGCTGGGTATGAATATTCGACACGATGCTATCCAGCGAATAGTGCTGCAAGACCCCAATAATCCGCAGATGATGGAGTTGACCTACAAGAACCTGCCGACAGATAACTTTTATCTTGCATCGTTGAACCTGCCTTTCAATGTGACAAAGTGGTGGGATTGGAATACGAATATTACAGGACTTATCTCCAAACAGCGTATTACCGAGGATAGTGAGTTTGAGGTTAATGAGGTGGCGCAGTGGAATACCAATATGACCTTTAAGTTACCCAAGAAGTTCTTTATTGATGTATATTATCAGGGTATGACAAGTGCGAAGGTGAGCAATATTAGAATGAAGAGCAACCACTCGATGACATTCAATATTAAGAAACAGATTAAGGATTCGTGGACCTTGCAGTGTGGCTTGCAGAACGTTATCCGTTCGCGTCAGGCGTTGACATTCGAGGGCGATGGCTTCAACCGATTCGTGGAGACGTGGGGTCAGGGACAGGACTTCAACGTGCGTCTGGGCGTTACGTGGAACTTCAAGAGTGGCAAGCAGTTCCGTACAAAGAGCGTGGAGCAGGGTGCCGACACATCACGAATGTAAAGAAAAAACTCAACTATTACTCCATAAGCAATTCCGTTGAGATTGCGGTGGTCCTGCGGGACTGCCGCTTCTCGTATAATTGTAAAAATCATCTAACCTATAAATCCGCCAACATATGAAAGCTCTAATATTATTATGCTCATTTTTGATTACCCTCTCGCAGTCTGCTTTTGCACAGCAAGATGTTGTTTACGGTGGTGATATTCAAGATATTGAGGTGGTTGGTAAGCAGAAGTACGACCGTCTGATTTCCAGAGGTGCAAGAATACCCAATGGTGAGGTGTGCTTTAGTGATAAGAGCAAACATAAATATCTTGGCTCTATGGTTGAGTGTTCTACTCAGTTTGAGATTTCCAAGTTCTCGCTGACGGTGCAACATTGTTTGGCAGAACGAGCTATATTTAAGCTCACATTCCGCAAGATAGAGGCTGACGGCACGTATCAGGAGCTGCTCGAAACACCGTTGCTGTTCTCTATGGGCAAAAGCGTGGAGAAGAGGGAGTATTATGTGACACCCGAGAAAAATATTACCATCACACCGGGCACATATTATATAGGCATTGCATTGATTGATGCTACGGGCGAAACGCAGGAGGTAAATTTCCCGCTATACATAAAGAAGAGTTTTGTTATAGAGAAAGATAGTTCCAAACTTCAGCCTGTTATGTATAATATCGGTCTGGCGGTGGCTGGACGAAAGATAAAGTAGGGAGTATTGCGGAGTCGCTTTTTATATCATTCCAATCTCTCGGAGCATACGCTCATACGCCTCGGCTTTGCGTTCTAACTTGAGCGGGTAGGCACGTGACGAGGAGGGCATACGGTATATGCGCAGTGTACGACCCTCTGCCTCCACCTCGGTATATTCTCCCACGCTCGGCTTTGCACAGCCGAACTGCTCGACAAGCGTGTCGGTTGCCTTCTCGCCCGTAGTGACGATAGTGTGGCAGTGGGGTAGTTGTCGGAGCATTGAGCGCAGGTCGGTGGGCGTTACAACCTCAAGAAATTTATCCGATGCGTTACCCGCCAGACGGCGCACCTCGGTGGCGGTGTCGTAGAGTGCTATGCCCTGCTCGGTGCAGAATGTTGCAATGCGCTCACGGTCAAAGCGTTTTTCTTCTGTGAGTTCAAAATGTTGTTTATCGCCAAAGAAGATATATCCCCATATTCGCCACATATCGTTGCCCCAATTCGGGTAGAAGAACTCCATCGACCACCGTTTGCGCTCGGGCGGAAAGCTGCCGAGCATAAGCAGGCGTGCCCCATCGGGAAGAAAGGGCTGAAGGGGATGGTGTTCGGTGGGGATGTTTTTCATTGTGTTATTTTGCTGCATTTGCCAGATCCTCAAAGAGTTGTAGAGTTGCGGTGTAACTCATATAGTCGGACTCGTTCTCAGCCTTTTTATCGTGTTTAACCATCACAATCTCGGGGTGGAACTGCACGCCGAGAATAAAACGCTTGTTGGGGATTTCCAAAGCCTCGATAATCTCCACGCCCTGCGATGTTGTTATGGCAGTGGCTACGGCATCGGTGTTGTCAAGAGCTCCTATTGCCTGATGGTGCCACGAGGGACATCCCTGCAACGTATCAACCTTGAAGATGTTGTAAATAAGTGAGTTTTTCTGCGTGATGGTTGCCGTGTGGCTCACATAATCTTTGACGGCTGCGGGATTTGATTTGTTGTATCGATGCAGGTAGTCGTACTCGATTTGTTGCTCGGCGTAGTAGGTCGGAATATCCTGAATCAGAGGCGTACCAGCCACAACGCCTAACATCTGCGCACCACGGCAGATGCAGAGTGTCGGGATGTCGTTATCGATGCAGTACGATAGTAGAACGTAGTCGCTAACATCTCGTGTAGGGTTGTAATCTCGCTCAGCCTCTATGCCGTGCCACTCCTCGGGGTTGCGAAAGAGTGTGGGGGATATATCCTCTCCTCCGGTAAATACCACAGCGTCAATATCTTTCATCACCTCGGCGGCGTTTGAGTGCAGATGTGTGTAGCTCTTTATCTTCTCTGCGTCGTCGTGCAGGATTATTTCATTTGAATCGAGGTGCTGACCATCAACTTTACCGTCGATATACTCCAAATCGGTTGAGCGCACCTGACCCAAAAGCACAGGCTTTGCGCCTATGGCTTCGATTGCCTTGTATGTTCCGAGGTATGAATTGCCCTTGACATCATCACGCCAGGCAATACCAATAACTATTTCGTCGTTTGATTGGCATCCGCATAATGCGATTGTAATAAAGATAAAGAGGAGTATATTTCGCATAACCTATTCGATAGTCATTTTATAGACATTTGTCTGCTTGGGCTCAAAGCCACTTGAGCGGTATAACTCATTTGCAGCTACACGCTTAGGGTTCGATGTGAGCATCAGAGTGCTGGGCGCATAATCTTTCTTGCAATACTCTATGGCATACTCCACCATCTTGCGACCTAAGCCCTTTCCACGATATTCGTTGCTCACAACAACATCCTCCACCCATACCTTTGTGCCCGTAGGTGCTGGGTAGCGACCGAGGGTCAGCATACCCGCAACGGCGTTCTCAACTCGTAGGATAAATAGCTGTGATGCAGGATTTTCGATGATATTTCGTAGCTCCTGCTCGCCAAACTTCGTCTCACGCCCCGTTAGCTGGAAAAGCATATCAGCAATAGGCGTAATAAGGCTTGCATCAAACTCCGTTATTGGCTCAATGTGGTACTGCATCGCTACAACTTTATAGGTTGAAATCCCTTGCCGTAAACACCCATCACCGAAGCAACGGTCATAAAGGCGTTGGGGTCTATATTTCTTACATATCTCATTACGGCTTGTGTCTCACGATTGCTGCATACGACCATCACCATCTTTGTCTGATTATGTGTGTAGCCGCCCTCGCCATTGATGAGTGTCGCACCACGCCCAAGCTCCAAGTTTAGCGCACGTGTAATCTCTTCATACTTAGGCGATATGATAAATACCTGGCTCGATTGTTTGTTGCCCGCAAGAATCATATCTACCGTGTAGCCAAAAACCAAGGTCATAATATATCCGTAGATTGCAGCATCGATGCTGAACCCAACGGTTAGCGATGAGGCTATGATAAGCAGGTCGAGGACGAAGATTATTCTTCCGTAACTTATTGAGCGGAATTTATTTATAATCATCGCCAGGATGTCGGTTCCTCCCGCTGAGCCGCCCTGCATAAGCGTTATGGCGACACCAAATCCCGTTATGACACCTCCGATAATCATCGACAGTAGGCGGTCGATGTGAAGGAAGTCGTCAGCAGGAAGAATATCCTGCCAAACATTCATCGACATAGAGAGTGCAAGGATGCAGTAGATGGTCTTGATGCCGAAGTTCCAGCCGAGAATAATACCTGCGGCAATCAGAAGCACTACGTTGATAAGCAGTACGATAGTTCCAATCTTTACGTCCCAGCCGAGCGTGTTATGAAGTGCCGTGCTGATTACGATTGCTAATCCCGATGCAGCTCCACTTGTGCTCTTGGCAGGCAGTACGCAGCCAATCCAACCAAAGGAGTAGATGCACATTCCGATGGTCATAATGGCGTACTCCTTTATTGTCTTCAGAATCTTGTTCTGCTCTATCTGTTGCTTTGTTGATGAGTTCGTCATAAGTAGTGTTATAACTTTGTTATTCAAAGTGTGAAATTAATATAAATTTCGAGAAAAATGTTTTTTGTTGCCGTTTTTTTAGCTTGTGATGATAAAAATAGTGTTGTTGCGGTAGAATAATTTTAAGATTTTATAGTCACATTGTGCTATTCGAGATTGTGAGTGAACAATTCTGCGAATTGTGTGGTCGGTGAGGGTGTGTCGGAAGGGACAAAGTAAGCTATATTTGCGCTCTCGGAGGAGTAGAAGAGTAGTAATTGGTCATAATGTACTTTTTATAAGCAAAAAACTCTAAAACTCGAAAACTTTTTTTGTTTTTCGGTTTTCTGTGATTATATTTGCAGTGTTAAAATGGTGCAAAATATGACACAACGAGAAAAAGTAGTAGAACACGTTTCGCAAATGGTTAAGACTCTTGGTGTTAAGTCTGTTCGTATGGACGACGTGGCTGGCAGCTTGGGTATGTCGAAGCGTACGCTCTACGAAATGTTTGGCGATAAGGAGGAGCTGCTATACGAAAGTATTGTTTACCTTATGCGTCAACGTCAGCTTTGTATAACTAACAGAGTTGCTACTTGCGAGAATATGCTTGAGGTGCTGCTCGTGAGTGTGAGATTGTTGGGGGTAAGCCACGAGAACGATATGGATAAACGTTTGGCATTTAACCTTAAGAAGTTCTATCCTAACGTTTATGATAAGGTGAAACGTGAACATACTGAGCACGGTGTTGCTGGATTGCGATATGCGTTGGATAAGTGTCGTGAGGAGGGTTACCTTGATTTAACCGTAGATGTAGAGCTTATGGCACGCCTCTTTATCAGCACATCGGGAACGCTGCTCTCAGAGGATAATATTGTTATCCCAGATGAGGTTACTCGTGAGGAGGCTTTTGGTGCAATGACAGTAAACTTCCTGCGTGGTCTTGCATCGGAGAAGGGATTGAAGATAATTGACGAATTGTTAGCCCGTGAGCCTCGCCCAATGAAGCTCAGCGAGCGACGAAAGATGAATAATTAAAAACAATTTAATAGGTATTTAGTATGAAACTTAAGAATCTCTTTTTTGCGTTGGTGACGCTCGTATGCGTTACGGCGGTGTCTGTTCAGGCACAAGAGAATGTTGAGGCAGTACCTGCTGCGCAGCAGGACGCACCGCTCGTGCTTACCCTCGAGCAGGCTTTGGAGATTGCCCTCAGCGAGAATCCTACGGTAAAGATTGCCGACAAGACTATCGAGGCTAAGAAGTACGCCAAGCGTGGTACTTACGCAGCTTTGTGGCCCGACATTTCAGCTTCGGGTGCTTGGCAACATAATATCCAGAAGCCTACATTCCACATTATGGGACAGACAATGAAGGTCGGTACAATGAATAATGTTAATGCAGGTGTAACGGCTGCTATGCCTTTGATTAATGCGCAGTTGTGGAAGTCGTTGAAGCTCTCGGCTATGGATGTAGAGTTGGCTGTTGAGCAGGCTCGCTCGTCACGCATCGATATGATTGAGCAGGTGTCAAAGGCTTTCTATCAGGTATTGCTCGCAAAGGACTCTTATAATGTATATAAGCGTGTTTACGATAACGCCGTAGAGAACCACAAGATTGTTGAGAAGCGTTATGCCATAGGTCAGGTTTCTGAGTACGACTTTATCCGCTCGCAGGTTACCGTTTCTAACGCCGAGCCTAACGTTTTCGGTGCTGAGAACTCTATCGTGTTGGCGTTGTGGCAGTTGAAGGCGCTTTTGGGCGTTGACCTCGATATGAATGTTGACTGCGCAGGCTCGTTGGCAGACTATGAGGTTGATATGACATCGCAGATTAATATGGATGGTACTTTGGCTGAGAACTCAGCAATGCGTCAGTTGGATATTCAGGAGCGTATGTTGGAGCAGGCTCTTAAATTGAAGCGTGCAGCAAACCTCCCCTCGTTGGCAGCATCAATCAACTATCAGTTTACAGCGATGGACGAGTCGTTTGCTTTGGCTCATTATAGATGGAACCCCTCTTCTACTGCAGCTTTGAGCCTTAGTATCCCTATCTTCTCGGGTGGTAAGCGCCGTGCTGATATTAATCAGGCGAAGATTGATTTGAGCAATATCCAGTTGCAGCGTGAGAATACCGAGCGTCAGTTGCGTACGGCTATAATGTCATATTATAGCAATATGCAGACTAACCTTAAGCAGTATCACGCATCGTCACAGAATATTGCTACGGCTAAGCGTGGTTACGATATCTCTGTTAAGCGCTACGAGGTAGGTGGCGGTACGCTGGTAGATGTTGATAACTCACAGTTGGCATACACACAGGCTGAGTTGTCTCGCTCAACATCAATTTACGAGTACCTCATCAACAAGGTATCAATGGAGAAGATTATGGGTAACACCCTCAATAAATTAAGATAACTAAAAACAGAAGATAGATATGAAAATGAATTCAATCATCAAAATGCTACTCGTGGGTGGCGTTTGTGTCGCAAGCGTTGCTTGCCAGTCGAAGAAGAGTGCCGAGACAGCTGCACCCGTCGAGGTTGCAAAGCCTAAGGTTACCACAGCGGTGGTAAATGTGCAGTCTGTAGAGCAGCAGAGCACCTTTACAGGTAATGTAGAGGGCTATGCCGTAAATAATATCACTCCCCAGCAGCCTCGTCGTATCACACGTCTGTTGGTTGATGTGGGTGACCGTGTATATGCTGGTCAGAAGGTTGCCGAGCTCGATAACACAGCATTGGCGCAGGCTAAGGTTCAGTTGGAGAATAGCGAGGCTAACTATAAGCGTTCGCTCGAGTTGTATAACTTCGGTGGTGAGTCTAAGGCGAGCTTCGATGCTGTGAAGACTGCATACGAGGTAGCAAAGTCAACATACGAGAATATGTTGGAGAATACGACTCTTACATCTCCCATCTCTGGTGTTGTAACTGCTCGTAACTACGACAACGGCGATATGGTAGCTGGTCTGCCTATCTTTGTTGTGCAGCGCATCAACCCCGTAAAGATTTTTATCAACGTGTCGGAGTCACTCTACTCATACGTTAAGAAGGGTATGAAGGTAGATGTTACGTTGGATGCTTTGGCAGAGCAGACTTTCGAGGGTAAGGTATCTCGTATCACTCCCTCTATCGACCCCCAGACTCGCACTTTCCAGGTTGAGGTAACAGTAGCTAACGGCAAGGAGATGATTAAGCCGGGTATGTATGCTCGTGTTACAATGAACTATGGCACACGTCAGAACATTGTTGTTCCCGACCAGTCGGTAGTTAAGATGTTGGGTTCTGGTGACCGTTACATCTATGTATATAAGGCTGACGGTACAGTTTCATACCAGAAGGTTGAGTTGGGTCGTCGTATGAACGACAAGTATGAGGTTTTGAGCGGTATTGCCGATGGCGACGAGGTTGTAACCTCTGGTCAGGTAGCTTTGAAGGATGGCATCGCCGTAGAGCGTGTAAATGAGTAAGGTTGAACGGAAAAAAGTAACAGACGATGAATATATATAAAACATCGGTCAATAACCCAATTACCACCATCATCCTATTCGTAGCGATTATGATTTTTGGTGGTGTGTCGCTCTCTCGTCTGGGTATTGACCTCTTCCCCGATATTGAGTCGAACGCTATGATGGTGATGACGACTTATCCGGGAGCAAGTGCCGAGGATATTGAGAACAACGTTACACGTCCCATTGAGAACGTGTTGAACGGTGTGGAGCACCTCAAAGATATTACATCACAGTCGAAGGAGAATATCTCAATCGTATCACTTGAGTTTGAGTGGGGTTACGACTTGGATATCTTGGCTAACGACGTGCGTGATAAGTTGGATATGCTCTCGACGCTACCCGATGGCGTTAGTCAGCCTATCATCTTTAAGTTCTCTTCTGATATGATGCCCGTTGTTATGATGGGTGTTACGGCAGAGGAGAGTATGTCTGGTCTGTATAAGATTCTCGATGACCAGATTGTTACACCTTTGGCTCGTGTTGATGGTGTAGGTACTGTATCAATCGCCGGTATTCCCCAGCGTGAGATTCAGATATATTGCGACCCCAATAAGTTGGAGGCGTATAACCTTAGCATCGAGCAGATTTCGTCTGCTATCGCTGCCGCTAACCGCAACACACCCGCAGGTACGTTCGACGTAGGCTCTAACGCTTACTCGTTGCGTGTGGACCACGAGTTTGAGGATCCCAGCGAGATGTATAGCCTTGTGGTTGGTTATCGCAATGGTGCGCCTA
>JAFNUH010000292.1 GCA_017384185.1 Alistipes sp. | reverse complement strand
GATGCGATACCTGCCAAGCCTACCATAAATACTACGCCGATGTAGGCCAAAATCAATGCTGTTGAATTCATAATTGTTTAGTTTTATTAAATTTTACTTTTGTTATTTATTTCTTTTCATTTGTAAGAGGCTCGAATGAACGTGTCGTCATCTCGAAACCTGCATTTTTATAGAACTCCACGAAGGTCAATCGCATAGGATGGACAAACGAAGAGATAGCCGACATAAAGAGGTTGATACCGTGACCTACCAAAAGGATAGCCGTAGCACCAATAATCTGGAAAACAGTACCCACACCGAACGACTCGATGCCTGCATCCAAACCAGTAAGACCCATAGCCAGCGAGTTAAATACCTGCGCCAAAACACCACCTGAAAGACCGATGGCAAAGAGACGGATATAAGAGAGTACGTCGCTCAACAAACCTGTAATGTTGTTATAAGCATCCCACAATCCCGAACCGATGTTAATCAAAGGATTGCGCTTGATATTATTGAGCAGGAGCATCAGCACGGCACCTACACCCATAGCGGCATAGAAAGCAGGCGATGAGGCTGTAAACCACGATATCGTCAGGTTCTCATTAAGCATCGGCAAACCTACGGCAATACAGCCCGAGAGCAGGATAATAAACCAGCCCAACAGACCGAATGTAGATGTAAAACCGAAGAGCTTAGTCTGCAAGCAGATATTAAGGAACATACCAAAGAGAATCTGCACCACACCCAACGCCAGCGCCAATGAGAAGAATTGGTTCTGGAAGTCGAGGAAAGGCGACTGAGCAATACTCTCATAACCCAGCATATCGGGGATACTCATACCAAACAACGAACCCGTATAGAGTCCAAACAGAGTTGTAGCGCCACCGCAGAATACCGTAAGCCACGCAGCCTGCTTAAGCGAAGCGCCACCCTTCTTCAAGAGCAAAAGACCGCCCAAAAGCAGGATAGCACCGTAGCCCGCATCGTTCAAGCAAATCGCAAAGAAGAGCATATAGAACGGAGCAAAGAACGGCGTAAGGTCCATCGTGCCATACTTAGGCAAGGCATACATAGCGCCAATAAGCTCGAACAGACGTGCAAAACGATTGTTCTTCAACTTAACGGGTGTGTCGTCCTCGGGCACAGGGTTACGCTTGAGATAGATAACATCGGGATACTCGTCCAGAAGAGCATCTACCTGCTGCGACTTATCCTCCTCGGCCCAGCCCTCCATAACTACCAACGCTCCGTCGGCAGCCTCGGTGGCTGTACCCTTAATCTTTACACTCTGAAGCTCACGCAACTTAGCATTGAGTTCGTCCTCAATCACACCTACGTTTGCAGCACATCCCGAAATCTCAAGATTTATGCGAGAAATCTGCTCACGACACTTCTCAGCCTCAGCCATAGCTGCACGGCTATCCATCTGAGGAGCCTTAACCTCCTGAGCGTCGATTACAATCTCCGCAGCAGGTGTAGTGACAACAACAAAATATACAGATGATGAGTCACGACCAATCTCCACGACGGTATAGTCGTTAGCCCACTGCTCAGCGAGAGCATCGTAGGTCGATGACTGCGCCACAAAGTAGCGAAGAACGACACCCTGCTGCGCCAAACGCTCACGTGCATCGCCCTCGAAATCGCCCCAAGGCTTCAACTCCTCGGCGAGTTTTTCCAGACGTGCTATCTCGCCCTGAAGAGATGTCTTCTGCTGACGCAGGTCGCAATATGCCTCATAAGCCTCACGACCCGACGAATACTTAACTGTACTCTCAGCATACTCCTCGCTATCGGCAAAGGCACCAAGCGACTCAATAGCCTTACGATAGTGGTCAATATCGGTAACCAACAGACGGTCCTTCTCCTGAGGCTCCCAGCCTGTTGTGGTAATATCAACCAAGCCCAACTCACGCAGACGAGCGATAAAATCATCACTCTGTGTTGCCAGCAACACAAAGTCATATCGAGACATCTTAACTATCATAACATAGACCCCTCCGCAGCCTGTTGTTGACGTGTTTTAACAATCTTCTGTGCCGACTTAGACAGGTTCTCCTCATCCTCCATAAAGCGCTTAATCTTGCGGATTGCATCCTCATAGCCAGGAATCTGCACCTTCTCGTAGAGGTTAACCTTCTGCGTCGTCTTACGACGTGCATAGTCCAAAAGCTCCATCTTGCGATTATATACCTCGTACTCGATTCCGAGTTTTGCCAATCGCTTCAGCAGCTCCACACCGTCGGCATACCACACCGGCGATGAGAACAGGTCGTAGGGCTTCTCCTCGAAGCGCACATCCTGCAAGACCGGCGTACGCACACCTGCGATTTTCTGCTCCGTAAGCTCCACATCGGCGATACGAAGAATCGTCGTGTCGAACTCACCCCACAGAGCCACCATATAGTCGTACTCGGCAGTCAAAGCCTCCAGACGCTGGTGGTAATCACGGGCGGTATCCTTCGCTCGCTTAACCTCGGAGCGCAGAGCCGACTCCTTACTCTTGATGGTAGGGAGTGCCGCACGACGCATCTTGAGCTGTTTGCCGAGCTCACCGAGCGAAGTCTTGTTATATTGAAATTTAATAGCCATAATTTTTTACTATTTTCGGTCGGCTTATGCCTCCTTCCAATACTTGGCGATAAGCTCTGCCTTGATAGCCACCTCATCCTTTGAGAAGTACTTGCCGAACAGAGTCCACGCAGTGTCGAGCATCTGCTCAATCTCGATATTTACGTCGATTGCGAGCAACTTCTCCGAGTAGTCGTGAGCAAACTTCAAAGTACGCTCGTCGTAGTCCGAAAGGTCGAAACCATTCTCCAACTTAGTCTTAGCATTTGCAGCATCGGCATAAAGACGCACGCAGGCGTTCATAACCTGTGGGTGATCCTCGCGAGTCTTCTTGCCAATAACGAGCTGCTTCAAACGCGACAACGAACGGAATGGGTCGATGATAACCTTACCGGTATCAGAGTCGTTACGGAGGAAGAGCTG
>JAFNUH010000291.1 GCA_017384185.1 Alistipes sp. | reverse complement strand
CTCGTTCTGCGCAGCCTCGTGGAACTCAGGCAGAGGAATGTGGAAGAATGCGAGAGCTGGCATTGCTACACCTCCGTTTGCCACAGTGAAAGCCTTGCTTGTCTGACGGTACCACTCCACCTGGTCGTGCTTAATCCAGCCGTAACCCTTCACCTTCTTCATCGGCGAGTATGAGTTGCTATCGAAGATATACAATACGGCAGCATCTCGCTTGCCATCGGCAGATTTCACTGTCAGCGCATAGTTCGTAACGCCCGTAATGCCCTCGACGGTTGACGTCAGGTTACCAGCCTTTGTTGCGATGTACTCAGAGAGCTCCTTGCGGCTGAGATCCTGCTCGTCGTCGTGGTTACCCCAAGTCACAGCAAAAGGAATACCACGTGTAATGGCAGCCTCCAACGCCTTATCCAAACCCTCACGGGCGGGGCGTGCAAAGATTAGGTCACCTGTGTAAACCACCAAATCAGGCTTCTCGGCATCCAAAATCTCAGCCATACGCTCGCCAGCCTTGTCCGATGCGGGGTTGCCGTATTTCCAGTGGATGTCAGTAAACTGAACAATCTTAAATCTATAATTGTCATTGAATTTCAGCTCTTTCTGCTGAGCCGATGCGGTTGCCAGGCACATAACTGTGATGATAACGGCACAAAAAAGTTTGTTGAAAAGTCTCATATCGCTTGTGTTTATTTATTTCCTAAACTGCAAAGATATAAAATTAACGCCAAATATCTAAAGATATTTTTGTTGGAGGAGATTTTAAGATAAAATTCTAAAAATATAGGAGATTTAACTAAAAATCTCGTATATTTGTATGGTGTAACCTTTTTCTGAAGATTGCGTCTAAATAATACGGATGCAAAATATTTCGAGAAATGATGTTACAAAAACGGAAGTTATTCGTATTACATAAAACATAAACTTAAAACTATTACAAATGAAGAGAATTTTATTGATGTTTGTCCTTGTGCTATTGAGTTCGTGCGGTGGCAAAAAAGTAATTGAGTATCCAAGCGTTGAGACGCAGAGTGTGCTTACTGTAAACAGAGTTGAATTAACCGACTCGGTAACTGTGCTACACACTGTTGCGCAGACTAATCCAGCTGGCTGGTTTCGCTTCGATGGCGATGAGCAGGGCGAGTGTTATTTGCTGGGACGAGGTAGCGGAAAAAAGTATATGTTCCGAGGTTCGGAGCAGATGGAGTTGGGCAAGAAATATTCGGGTGTTGTGCCTATGACACTATGCTTTGACCCCATTGGCAGTGAGGATAAAATCGTTGATGTGATAATGGATAAGAGCGAGACACTTAATGTCAAAGGTCTTAGCCTGCAACGTCGTAAGTGTGAGCCATATACCTGCCACGTAAAGGCTAAAATTGAGGGCGACACAAAGGCTGTTATGGTGTGTCGTTATGACAATTTTGACGGCAATATTAGCGGAGCTGTTCGCCACTCGTTTATTGCACCCGTCGTGGATGGTGGTTTTGAGATTGATTTGCCTACATCGGGCGATGATTTCTATGTGATGGTGGCGATGGAGGACTATGTGCGTTCGGCGATGTGGGTATGTGAGTTTATTGCACAAAAGGGCGAGATAGATGTTACTTGCAATTTTAAAGAAAATGATAAGCAACTTTCGGGCAAAGACAATATATTAATGACCGAATTGACACAACGAGGCATTGATATTAGTATGAAGTATATGGATGATTTCGAGAGACTTCGCAATGAAGGATTGTCCGAGAGCGACTATGCAAAGCAGTTAAGACTTCAAGCCGAGGCAGAGAAGGATAGGGGGAAGCGAATGGATTTGTATAATATCTTGAATACTCTGCCCGATAGCGTGCGATACTGCCCCGAATATTATGCTGTTCGATTGCAGCAAACAGAGGAGCTAAAGAAATTGCAGTATGAGATAATCGAAGAGGCTGTGGCTAATGTGTCAATAGGCTATCTCGATTTTGTTAGTAATATGTATTCGATGTTGCAATCGCCATTTGGAGATAGATTCGAATTGAGAGGAAAAATCGAGCCTGTAGCTCAACTCTATGCCGAGAAATTTGCCAACAATAACAAGGGTAAGCGTCTTGCCGAGTATATCGAGGCTTCGAAGGTTAAGGTTGGTAATAAATATATAGACTTTGAGGCTCCCGATATGGAGGGCGATATGTTCCGCTTCTCGCAGATGATTAAGGGTAGCCGCATCGTTGTTCTCGACCTGTGGGCATCGTGGTGCGGTCCGTGCCGTGTTCAGGCGATGAAGAATATACCCATTTACGAGAAGTACAAGGATAAGGGTATGTGCGTAGTGAGTGTAGCTCGTGAGCGTAACAATCTCGTTGGTTTGGAGAAAGCTGTGGCAAAGGATGGTTATAAGTGGCCTGTTCTGGTGGAGTTAGACGACCGCATAAATCTGTGGCGACAATACAATGCGGGCGATAGCGGCGGCAGTATTTATGTCATAGACCCTGCCACAAAGAAAATCTTGGCAATAAATCCCACGACCGAGGAGATTGAGGCTTTGGTAAAGAAATATTGCGAGTAATCGTAGTGCCTTAGGGCAAGTAATGTTTTAATTTAGGTAATTTTCGGTGCTGAGTTTCGCAATTCGCCGAAAATTACCTAATTTTGTAAAAAATATTATTACTATGGAATCAAAACTCAGTTTATACAATACGCTCACACGCCGCAAAGAGGTGTTTGAGCCACTCAACGAGGGTCGTGTTGGTATGTACGTCTGCGGTCCTACCGTATATGGCGACCCCCATTTGGGACACGCCCGTCCGTCGATTACTTTCGACTTGATGTTCCGTTACCTGAAGGCTTTGGGTTACAAGGTACGTTACGTGCGTAACATTACCGATGTAGGTCACCTTGAGCACGATGCCGACGAGGGCGAGGATAAGATTGCAAAGAAGGCTCGCCTGGAGCAGTTGGAGCCTATGGAGGTTGCGCACTACTACACTGAGCGCTACCATAAGGCTATGGAGCAGTTGAATGTCTTGACTCCCTCGATTGAGCCCCACGCATCGGGTCACATCATCGAGCAGATAGAGTTCGTAAAGCGCATCTTCGAGGCTGGCTATGCATACGAGTCTAATGGCTCGGTATATTTCGACGTCGAGAAGTATAACAAGGATTACCACTACGGAAAGCTCTCGGGTCGTAACCTTGAGGATATTGTGGCAAATACACGTGACCTGGATGGTCAGAGCGACAAGCATAACTCGTTCGATTTCGCCCTTTGGAAGAAGGCATCGCCTGAGCATATTATGCGTTGGCCCTCGCCTTGGTCAGACGGCTTCCCCGGATGGCATATGGAGTGCTCTGCAATGTCGTGCAAGTACCTTGGTGAGCAGTTCGATATTCACGGTGGCGGTATGGATTTGATGTTCCCCCACCACGAGTGCGAGATTGCGCAGGCTACGGCTGCGTTGGGTAAGGATTCGGCTCGCTATTGGGTGCACAACAATATGATTACTATCGATGGTCAGAAGATGGGCAAGTCGTATGGTAACTTCATCACTATGGAGGAGCTCTTCAACGGCAAGCACGCTAAGTTGGAGCAGGCATACTCGCCGATGACAATCCGCTTCTTTATCCTTCAGGCTCACTACCGCTCAACACTCGATTTCTCTAACGCCGCTTTGCTGGCTGCCGAGAAGGGCTTTGACCGTTTGATGAAGGGTGTGGAGACTTTGGGTAAGATTAAGCCCGCTACTGCATCATCTGAGGCTGTGAAGGTTGCCGAGCTTGAGAAGCGTTGCCGTGAGGCTATGGATGACGATTTGAACTCGCCTATGGTTATCTCAGCGATGTTCGATTGGGTGCGTATTATCAACCAGATTGCCGAGGGTCAGCAGACAATCTCTGAGGCTGACTTGGCTGAGTTGAAGCGTATTGTAAACCTCTATGTATTTGACATCCTCGGTCTTCGCAATGAGAAGCAGGAGGGTGTCGCAGCAGGTGGCGATATGCTCGCAAAGGTTGTTGATATGATTCTCGCCGTACGTCAGGACGCTAAGACTAACAAGGATTGGGCTACATCGGACAAGATTCGTAACGAACTTACTGCCATCGGTAT
>JAFNUH010000038.1 GCA_017384185.1 Alistipes sp. | reverse complement strand
GTCTATCGAGTATCTGGTTCGCATTGGCAACGCCAACCCCTTCTACATCAAGCCCTTCACATCGGTTCGCACAAGCGTATCGAAGAGCGGCAAGCTCGCCCTGAAGGTTGAGAATATGTGGTGTGGCGAGGATGCGCATCCCGTAGTTGAGTGGCAGTTCTAATTCAGAGAACGACTTATAAATGAAAAGTATGTTGCCCCAAGGGGTAACATACTTTTTTTTATGAGCACCGTGATATGAAGAGGAAAGAGGAAAGAGCAAAGAGCAAAGATGAAAGAGTTTTTTATAGGTATTATGGGTGTTATATGAGTTATAAGTGTTATACCACCAGCAACGGAAATATCCATAGACAAAATATAATACATATAACACCTATAACTCCTATAACACTTATTTCATCCTTTTCCTGCATACCTTTCCCGTTTCCCCTCCTGCCTGCGCCGCCATTTCCTCTCCTTCCAGCTTCGCCATCTTACCCCTCGTTGTCCCCGCCAATCCTCCCCACCAATCTAAAAACTAAGTAATTAGAGGATAAGAAAGGGGATAGATAAGTGGGATTTTAGTAAAACTAAAAAGAGGGAAGAGGATGGAGGAAAGTTCAAAGAGCAAAGATGAGAGATGAAAGAGCAGAGAGCAAAGAATTATAGCCTATAATTCTTATAACTCCTATAACTCGTATAACACTTATCATTTCCCCTATAAATTAGCACAATACCATAAAATTTCTGTGAAAAAATTTGGTGGGGGGGGTAATTTTTCGTAACTTGCAATCGAGAAATTTTCGTTTAACCAATAAAGCACACTACGATGAAAAAATTATTATTTGTACTATTCGCAGCGCTTGCTTTTGTCGCTTGCGAGAAAGAAGAGAATAGGGATACAACACAGCAGGATAATCCGAAGAAAGTTGAAGAAGAACTCCCGATGTTAAATTCATCTCCAAGATTTAAGTGTAGTCCAGATTATATTGTATCTCCAAGTGAGGGCTTGACATTTGCTATCCAAACGAGTTCTATTCCTATTATACATAACAAAACTTATGTAGGCAATATGAATAACATTGAAGCTCAAATACTTGAATACGAAAATAAGCTTACATCGCAACCCTATACAGTAGATAGAGAGTTATATAGCATAAAACAAATTAATGAATGTACTTATCAAATTGAAATAAAACCTTTCAATGAGAATAGAGATATTATGTTTGATTTTATTTGCCCTCTCTATACTGATGATAATCCAGGATGTAGGGCAATAGTTCACTGCCAAATATCTGAATAACAAAATCAAGCTACCCCACGGGGTGGCTTTTTTATTCGCCCTATTTTTTTTGCGTTTTGCATTTATATATGTATATTTGCACGATTAAAACATACTTACTATGAAAGAGATGGTATTGGTTTCGGGCGGTGCTGGTTATATCGGTTCGCATACCGCTGTTGAGTTGATTAACGCTGGCTACGATGTTGTCGTGGCGGATAATCTCTCTAATTCAGATATGAGTGGCGTCGAGGGCGTGCGCAAGATTACGGGTGTGGATGTACCCTTCGTAAATGTAGATTGCTGCGACAAGGAGGCTTTCCGCAAGCTCTTCGAGCAGTACAACTTCAACTCTGTAATCCACTTCGCAGCATTCAAGGCTGTGGGCGAGTCGGTCTCTGACCCTATGAAGTACTACCGCAACAACCTACTCTCGTTTATGAACGTCGTGGAACTTATGCGTGAGTTCAACCGTCCCAATATCGTATTCTCTTCATCGGCTACCGTATATGGCGAGGCTGACGAGTTGCCCGTAACGGAGCTTACACCCCGCAAGCCCGCAACATCGGCATACGGCAACACCAAGCAGATGTGCGAGGACATCCTGCGTGACTCGTGCAACGCATACGACGGATTGAAGGGTATCGCACTGCGTTACTTCAACCCTATCGGTGCCCACTCATCGGCACTCATCGGCGAGTTGCCCCGTGGCGTACCTCAGAACCTTGTCCCCTTCATCACACAGACTGCGGCAGGTGTGCGTGAGTGCCTGAGCGTATTCGGCAACGACTACGACACCCCCGATGGCTCGTGCCTGCGTGACTACATCGACGTAGTAGATTTGGCGAAGGCGCACGTGGTGGCTATCACTCGTATGGTCGAGGATAAGAATAAGCAGAAGTATGAGATTTTCAACGTCGGAACGGGTAATGGCGTATCGGTGTTGGAGTTGGTTGAGAGCTTCGAGCGTGTAAATGAGTTGAAGCTCAACTACAAGATTGCTCCCCGCCGTCCGGGTGACGTAGTGGCTATCTGGGCAGACACAACACTCGCCAACGAGGAGTTGGGCTGGAAGGCAGAGCGCTCACTCGACGATACGTTGCGTTCGGCTTGGGCGTGGGAGAAAAATGTTAGAGGACTAAAATAAAACCGCACGGCGGCACGTTAGTGTAGGCAGCCCGAAGGGTTGACGAGGCGAAACAAGGTGCGGAAAAATTTATATTGTGATGAAAAAGTTTTTGATGTTGTTGGTATTGATGGCAATGTGCGGCTCGGTGGTAGATGCACAGAACCTCTACATACCCAAATACAAGAAGAAGAAAGAGGTGCGTGACTACGACCTTGAGAATATGGAGCGCAAGTGGACTATCACCTTTGGTGGTGGCTACGATATGACTCTCGGT
>JAFNUH010000290.1 GCA_017384185.1 Alistipes sp. | reverse complement strand
TTCACGAAATTGCGCACGCAAATAGTGGCGGCAGTATTGCTCCTGCTGGCATATTGGGCCGCTATGGAGTTTATCTCGGTTGATGGCTTTGGCGGAGGTAACTATACCCCCGAGGCAAACCTTGCCGAGTGGGTTGACCGCACGGTTTTGGGTCGTTTCCGTGACCACGCAACGGTAGAGAATGGCGTTGTGGCATGGAATCCCAACTACCACTACACTTGGATATTAAGCAGTCTTACTTTTGCCGTAACAGGGCTTTGTGGTATGTTTGCCGGCACGATAGCAAAGAGCCAGATGGAGGAGCGCCGCAAGTTGTGGTGGCTCTTTGGCGGCGGTGCAGCAATGGTAGCTGTTGCATTGATTTGGAGTATCTGGATGCCTATAATCAAGATAATTTGGACCTCTTCGATGGCACTGTTTGCCGCAGGCGTGTCGTTTATCCTGCTTGGCATATCGTACTATTTTGTTGACTACAAGGGTTATCACCGAGGATTGACGTGGCTAAAAGTTTATGGAATGAACTCCATAGCGGCATATATGCTAACGCAAATTGTTAACTTCCGAGGCGTTGCCGACTCCTTGTTCTACGGCTTGGAACAATATATGGGCGAGTGGTATAATCTACTGCTCACACTATCGCAGGTGGGTACGATATTCCTTATATTATATGTAATGTACCGCAAAAAGATATTCCTGAAAGTATAAAATAAAAAGCCTTAGAACATTGATTCTAAGGCTTTTTTCATCTGTCGGGATAACAGGATTCGAACCTGTGACCCCCAACTCCCGAAGCTGGTGCGCTAACCGGACTGCGCTACATCCCGATGAATGTTTCGAATAGTCGGGATACCAGGATTCGAACCTGGGACCCCCTGCTCCCAAAGCAGGTGCGCTAACCGGACTGCGCTACATCCCGAAAAAGAGAAATCTATGGATTTCGAGTGGCAAAGATATACTCTTTTTTCTTTTTAACAAAGTTTTTTCGTCACTTTTTTCTATCAATGAAGCGTGGCAACCACCTGCTCGTTATGGTAGTCGCACATCGGCATATACAGCATAATGGTCTGAGGCTATGCAAACATCGCCCGCAAGAGCCCTCGTGATTACCTGCGTACCCGTCACTTTAACAATCTCCGCCTTGTTCTTGAATTGAAGAATATAATCAATGCACGCTGTACGGTCTTGTACAGTTGTTCTTCCCGTAGAGCTTAATATAACCCACTCTTTCTTAAATTCGAGCATCATTTCGTGGTGTGGTTGGGCGTTCATATCGCCGCCCAAAAATACAGGCTTGTCGGAGTCGGCATATCGCTTACGTATCTCGTCGTTGATGATTTTTACTTGGTCGGGCTGAGAGCCATTGAGATGCGTAGAGGCTATTACATAGTCGTCATATTCCAAAACAGCCACCACACGGTCCTCAGAGCCTGGTATTGTTGGGATGGCTATACTGTAAGAGTGTGCGCCCGAGCGTTTTGCTGCTATGCCGGAGCCATATTTTCCATCCTGATACTCTATGGCTGGGGCGTAGTGATACTGCCATTTGCTGTCGATAGCCTCCACCAACGATTTTAATTGGAAGTAGTCGTTGCGCCTTGTACAGCTATCCAGCTCCTGAAAACAGACAACATCGGCATCAGCCTCACGGATAATCTCCGCCAACAACTTAATATTATCCTGCTTGGTGAAATCGGCATTTGTGAATTTTCGTATAGCACCCACATTGTAGGTTATAATACGAAATGAGCCTTTGGCTTTTTTCGAGATAGGGTCTTTGAGAATCTCAGTCCCCTCGTGCATTGGGTCATCGTTATTTGAGCCACTATCCTTACTGCACGAGGTGAAGAGTAGCGTCAAAGTAAGGATAGTGGCTAAAATATTAGGTTGTTTCATATGAAGATGTACAATTTAGGGCAGTTTTACATCAACATAAATGGGGAAGTGGTCAGAAGCTTTCCACATATCTCCTGCATTGGAGTATAGTATAGAATGTGCATTTATCACCTCAGCGATGGGAGCTTTGTTTTTGAACTGAAGAACAAAGTCGA
>JAFNUH010000037.1 GCA_017384185.1 Alistipes sp. | reverse complement strand
GTAAGCTACGTGACCACCGTGAATAGGAGAGTCGGCAGCGGGCATCTTCTTGCCTGTCAAACCCTTCAGACCATAAAGCTCATAGACGGGCGAAGCATTCACAGCCGACAGGAACTCACCCTCAGGGTCTGCCCAATCGTCGAGTGTTGCGCTTGCAACATAGAGTGGACGTGGAGCTATGAGTGCCAACAAACCCTGCTGATCAACGAAGAGAGCCTCCTCGTTGTTGCTATATTTATTATAGTTGTCGCAGAACCAATGGGGGAACGATTTATTTATTACGCCTACGGTCTCGCCGTGCTTGCGCATTGAGAGTGCAGCGCCGCCACAACCCGAATCGTTAGATATTACAATTGCAAAGCGGGGGTCGGTAGCACCTGCCCAAAGCGAAGTCTTGCCCAAGCGTGAGTGACCAAAGACTGCAACCTTCTTAGTGTCAATTGCGGGGTCTGTCTCAAGGTAATCCATAACTCGGCTCAGGCTCCACGCCCACGCACCGATAGTACCCCACTCGTGAGCCTCGGGCGTTGTCTGACCCTTAGCATAAAATGCGGGGTGGATACCATTCTTAAAGCCATCGTCAAAGTCGGGGTCAACATCGCCACGATAGATTGTCACAACGGCATAACCTGCATCAATAATCATATCAAGAGGCCAGCGGCTTGCGGCAGCACCACGCATAGGGTCAGTGCCAAGCTCCTCACCCTTGGGAGCATTCTCCGAGATGATGATTGCAGGGTCATCGACAATCTGGTGGTTACCCTTGAAGTTCATACCGAGAAACGCAGGCACGGGACCATCGGCATTAGCGGGCATATACATCAACACAAGGATAGGCGTTGCCATACCCTCCAGGCGAATAGATACCTGCTTACGGATAGCCTTACCACCGAGCGCAGGACCGCTACACAACTCTTTGTAACTCATTGGCACTTGGCGTGTAGGCATATAGCCATAGACCTCCTGCTGGAAGAAGTTATAAATCACGGGGCGGTGAACACTCTCCCACTCCTCGACAGATGAGAAGCGAAGTGGCTCGGCGCCATACTTTTTAACCGTCACTGAAGCTGGCTGGGCATTTGCAGCCATCGCCACACACAACATAAAGCAGAGAGTAAGAAGTTTTTTCATATTTTTAGGTTATTTATTGTTTATCACATTATGCTCTGTAAAGGTACAAATTTCAAGTAAGAATTAAAAGCCGAGAGCCATATTTTAGGGCATCGGCGAGGAAGAATATATTTTTTCGTCCAAAAAATAGAACAATGTAGTGCTGAAAAATCAATTTTTCTTATCTTTGCGCTTGCGCAATAGAGATTAAGGGGCTTGTGCGACGAGCGACAGCTCCACTCGGGCGATTGTTTCATTAAATAAAGACTCTTTTATGTCAGGTTTTTTCGGTTGTGTATCACGCAACGAATGCGTAAACGAAGTATTCTACGGCACCGACTACCACTCGCACCTGGGAACAAAGCGAGCAGGTATGGCCTTTGTTAAGAATGGTAAATTCATCCGTTCGATTCACTCACTCGAAGATGGTTATTTCCGCAATAAGTTCGAGAGCGAACTACCTCGCTTTGAGGAGGCGAATATGGGTGTAGGTGTTATCTCGGACAACGAATCACAGCCTATCACCATAACCTCACACGTGGGTCGTTATGCAGTAGTGACCGTTGCCCGCATCGACAATATCGATGAACTTACACAGGAGTTGCTCGAGCAGCGCCACCACTTTGCAGAGCTCTCAGGCTCGGCTATCAACGCTACGGAGCTTGTAGCAATCCTCATTGGTCAGGGAAAATCTATCAAGGATGGCATCGACATCGTACAGCGAAAGATTAAGGGCTCGTGCTCGATGCTCGTACTGACCGACCACGCCGTATATGCCGCACGTGACCGCTTTGGTCGTACACCTATATCTATTGGAAAGAATGACAAGGGCTATGTATGCGCCAGCGAGAGCTCGAGCTTCGATAACCTCGGCTACGACTTCGTGCGTGACCTCGGTCCAGGCGAGGTGGTGCAGATTACAGCCGATGGCGTACGCCAGATAACCGCCCCAGGCAAGCGCAAGCAGGTATGTTCGTTCCTGTGGGTATATTATGGCTACCCCTCAGCGTGGTACGAGGGTATCAATGTCGAGGATTGCCGCTACCGTTGTGGCGCAGCTATGGCTAAGCGTGATACAGATATTGACCCCGACTTCGCAGCCGGCATTCCCGACTCGGGCGTAGGTCACGCCATAGGTTACTCAAACGAGAAGGGCATCCCTTACAAGCGCCCCTTCGTTAAGTACACCCCCACGTGGCCCCGTAGCTTTATGCCGCAGAACCAGAAGATGCGTGACTTGGTGGCAAAGATGAAGCTTCTGCCCAACAGCAAGTTCACTCACGACCAGAAGATTGTATTTATGGACGACAGCATCGTGCGAGGCACACAGCTTAAGGATAACGTTGTGAAGCTTCTGGACGAGGGTGTTAAGGAGGTACATATGCGTATCGCCTGCCCGCCGCTGATCTTCCCCTGCCGCTTCCTCAACTTCTCGACATCACGCAGTACGTACGACTTGTATGCTCGCCGTGTGATTCGTGATATGGAGGGTGGCTCAGAGAATATACCCGATTCAGTATTTGCAGAGTACGCTAACCCCGACTCAGCTAAGCATAAGGAGATGGTGGAGATTATGTGCCGCCACCTGCAGCTCACCTCGCTCAAGTTCCAGC
>JAFNUH010000289.1 GCA_017384185.1 Alistipes sp. | reverse complement strand
TATGGCGGTATTGCCGACTGCGCCGTATGTTACACCGTTGACCCCAAGTATCCCCAGCCAACATTCTGGCAGAAGCTCTTCGGCAAGAAGGCTCCCCAGCCCGTATTTACCGACGAGTACTTCCTCGACAAGGCTAAGCAGATGGCTGCTTTGGGTGCCGATATGATTACCATCAAGGATATGTCAGGTTTGATCCCTCCCCAGCGCATCAGCCGCTTGGTGAAGCTCTTCAAGCAGCATATCAAGCTCCCCATCGACTTCCACACCCACTCTACTCCGGGTTACGGCTTGGCATCGGTATTTGCAGCTATCGCAGCAGGTGTTGACGTTGTTGATACAAACTGCTGGTGGTTTGCAGGTGGCACAGGCGCTCCCGCTTTGGAGTTGGTTTACGTATTCTGCCAAAAGATGGGTATCGACATCGGCGTGAATATGGAAGCTGTTGAGAAGATTAACAAGGAGTTGAAGGTTATCCGCAAGGAGTTGGAGTTGTCGGTATTTGGTGCCGAGAAACCCAAGCCCAACCGCTTTGCATTCTCAGACACCGCAGACCAATACTTCAACGAGGCTGTTGCTGCAGCTAAGGCTGAGGATTTCGACAAGTTGCTGGAGATTAGCCAGAAGATTGAGGCATATTACGGCTTCCCCGCACCCAACGAGTTGGTACAGAAGGCAGAGATTCCTGGCGGTATGTACTCAAATATGGTAGCACAGCTCAAGCAGCTCAAGTCGGAGGATATTTTGCCACGTGCTATGGAGCTTATCCCCACAGTACGTCTCTCGGCAGGTCTTCCTCCCCTTGTAACACCCACATCGCAGATTGTAGGCGCTCAGGCTGTAAACTGCGCTATGGACGAGAAGGCTGGTCGTGCAATGTACACTAACAAGAGCTCGCAGTTCATCGGCTTGGTTAAGGGTGACTACGGTAAGACTCCCGTTGAGATTGACCCCGAGTTCCGATTCAAGATTTGCGGCTTCCGTGAGGAGATTCCTTACGACACATCAAAGTATCAGATGCAGCCCAACCCCGAGTTGCCCGAGGCTGGTGGTGTGAAGTTGGCTGAGAACGAGAAGGAGTTGCTGCTCCTCGAGTTGTTCCCCTTGGTTGCAAAGAACTTCCTCACAAATACAAAGAAGAAGGCATACGAGGCTGCCGAGGCCGAGAAGGAGGCAAAGGCTGCTGCAAAGGCTGAGAAGGAGGCTAAGAATGCCGAGGAGGCTAAGGCTGCATTTGCAGCGCAGAGAATCGCTCCTATCACAGGCAAGACGGTTGAAGCTCCCCTGCCAGGTCGTATAATCGACATCTGCGTAAAGGTTGGTGATAAGGTTAAGGTTGGCGACACAGTTGCAATCCTTGAGGCTATGAAGATGGAGAACTCTATCACAACCAACTATGCAGGAACCGTTAAGCAGATTCTTGCTTCTGTTGGCGATGCAGTATCAGCAAACGCAATCTTGATTGAGGTGGAATAATTTTTCCATTCACATATAAAGGAGCCGACTTTTTCGAGTTGGCTCCTTTTTTTATATCGCAATACAATAAACTCAGACACCGATACGTTTCAATAAAAACAACTATTACACAATGAAACGACCCAATAACATAGAGAACTATCAAGAGAACTACTCCGAGAGTAAGCTCCAGCGCAAGTTAACCTCCGTTGCACGATGGGCAGGAGCGAAGGTTGTCTATGCCGTATTGTTACTCTACTATGTACTGCGCAATCCCAATGTGTCGATGGCAGACAAAAGTAAAATTTATGGTGCATTGGGTTATTTTATTCTGCCGACAGACCTAATCCTCGACTTCATTCCGTTGGCTGGCTACTCCGACGATATGGCAGCGATAATGTGGGCGATACATACCGTCCGCCGCAATATCACGCCCGAAATCAAGTCGCAGGCAAAGGAAAAACTCGGCGAGTGGTTCGACTCATACAACGAAAAGAAGATAGATAAGATTATATAAAGATTAGGGTGCCCCACCGAGGACACCCTATTTATTTTATATATAAAATCCCCACAACGAGTACAACGCAACAAATAATTCTCTATCTTTGTTCAAACAAGCAATTAGAGAGATGGAGCAAGAGAATCCAAAACCCACTTCCGAGAAGTTATGGAATAGCAACTACCTTAAGGTATGGGGCGCAAACTTTATGATATTCTTCTCGTTTATGCTCCTCACGCCACTCCTACCTTCGTATCTTAGTGACACATTTGGAGCTGACAAGCAGACTATCGGAATTGTATTATCGGGCTATACGCTTACGGCTCTACTTATACGTGCGCTGAGTGGATATATGGTCGATAGCTTTCCTCGCCGCACAGTAATGATTGCAAGCTATTTTCTCTTTGCCCTATTTTTTGCGGGTTATCTGGTTGCAGGCTCGCTGCTATTATTTGCCATCGTAAGAACTCTGCACGGCGCACCATTTGGCGCAACAACCGTATCAAACAGTACGGTTGCCATAGATGTACTCCACCCCTCACGACGAGCTGAGGGAATTGGATATTACGGACTGAGCAACAACATAGCCACCGCCATCAGCCCCTCGGTTGCCATACTGCTCTTTAGCGCCTACCAAAGCTACGACCTGCTCTTCTGGGTCGCACTCATTACGGCACTCATAGGTTTGGCTTCGACTTCATCTGTAAAACTGCGTGAGCGAGAGATTGTCAAGAACGACAAACCCCTATCTCTTGACCGTTTTATACTCCTGAAAGGCTGGCGACAAGGTGCCGCTATGATATGCTACGCATTCTCATATGGTGTGCTGGTTACATACGTCGCCATATATGGCAAGGAGGAGTTAGGCATAACAGGTGGCACGGGTCTCTTCTTCCTGCTGCTCTCTGTGGGACTCATCCTCTCTCGTCTTGTCGGCAGTCGCACGCTACGACAGGGCAAGGTTACTGAGAATGCCTCCATCGGCACGGCAATAGCCCTTGTTGGTTATATTCTCTTTGCCGCTATGCATAACCAATGGGGATATTACGGAGCGGCTCTTATCATCGGTCTTGGCAATGGACATATGTTCCCCGCCTTTCAGACGATGTTTATCAACCTTGCGTCAAATGCACAGCGAGGCACAGCAAACTCAACACTACTCGTATCGTGGGATATTGGTATGGGATTGGGTATCTTGGTCGGCGGTATCGTTGCTGAGCACGTTGGCTATCACGCAGCATTCTGGACTGCTTGCGGTGTAAATCTCTTAGGCATAGCAATCTTCCAACTTCTCTCCCGCAAACACTTCCTGCGAAATAAGCTAAGATAAAAAACGGGGTGCCAACCAATCGGTCAGCACCCTATTTTCGTTTGCAATCGCAACCTCTATTTCTTCTTTTTGAATAG
>JAFNUH010000288.1 GCA_017384185.1 Alistipes sp. | reverse complement strand
TGTGTGAGCTGGTGGAGAATGCGCACCTTACGTCCTGCGATGGCTGCTGCCGAGAAAACGGTTGTGCGGAAGAGCTCCTTGCTTACTGCCTGCGAGCAAGAGAATGTGAAGAGGATACCTCCACTCTTGATTTGCGACAAGGCACGGGCATTAATTCGCTTATAACCCTGCATTGCATTTCCCAAGACCTTGTGGTGTTTAGCAAATGCGGGCGGGTCAAGGATGATAAGGTCGTACTTATCGCCGATATGTTTTAGATACTCCACGGCGTCGGCTGCCACAGCCTCGTGCTTAACCGTGTCGCCAAAGTTGAGGCGCATATTCTCATCAGCCAACTGCACGGCACGCTCCGAAGCATCCACAGAGCATACCTCCACGGCACCTCCCGATGCGGCATAAACTGAGAATCCTCCCGTGTAGCAGAATGTGTTGAGCACCGTACGACCCTTAGCGTAGTGGCGCACAAGCTCTCGGTTGCGGCGCTGGTCGAGGAAGAAGCCTGTCTTCTGTCCCTCCTCCCAATTTACGAGGAATTTTTCGCCATTCTCCAATACAACGTTGGCTTTGTGCTCGGCGTGTCCCCAGATATATCCATCGACAGCGTTCAAACCAGCCTTGAAGGGTACGGTCTGTGAACTCTTGTCGTAGATGGCTGTCAGGTGCTCGCCATAAACTGTACGCAGAGCCTCGGCAATAGCCATACGAGATAGGTACATTCCCACCGAGTGGCACTGAACAACGGCTGTGCGGTCGTAGATGTCGATAACCAGTCCGGGCAACGAGTCACCCTCGCCGTGTACCAAACGGTAGCAGTTTGTCTGCTCGTTTTCGGTAAGGGCAAGCGTGCGACGTACGTCGTAGGCCACCTCAATACGGTGGTTCCACCACGCCTGGTCAATCTGCTCCGACTCCTCGAATGTGAGTACACGTACGGCAATAGAGCCAATCTGGTAGTGTCCTCGAGCAATAAAATCGCCCGAGCGGGTAAATACATCTACTACCTCTCCCTCTTTTAGCTCACCCTGGCACTTAACACGCTCGATGGCACCCGAAAAAATCCAGGGATGGCGACGTAGGAGTGACTCCTCCTTTCCACGACGAAGATAAATCTCAGCTCTCATATTATTGTTGTTTTTCATTTTCACTCTTTTTCTTTGACGAACGATGGTGGCGGTGATGCGACCTCGACTTATGTCTGCTACGAGGTTTTTTCTCGGCATCATTGTTCTTTACCTCTGCGCTCTGCTCCGTAACTTCTTTCGTATTAGCAACTTCAGCCTCTTTATCCTTTGGCTGCTCTTTATCGCTCAAAGGGGGAAGTGGTGTGAGGGGCTCGGTAGCCATCAACTTCTCGTAAATGCTTATACATACCCACGCATCCGTTGCGGCATACATCTGCTGCTGAGGCGTTAGTGTCGATGCCTCCCAATTACTCAGACGTTGCGCCTTTGATACTCGCTGACCGAGAACTATTGCCGACATCTTGCGCAGGCTCTTCTCCTCGATACCCCAGTGCGATGCGATATGTTGCAGGTCAACAAATCCACGCTCGTGGAAGTGACGCAGAACGTGCAATGAACGCAGGTCGCCAGCTACGTCGGCTCCAATCTTCAAAATATCGGGCGAAGAGAGGATTTTTAGTATCGGCGAATGTAACTTTGTGCGACACAGACGGATAAGATAGCAATTCTCGTGTGTCGAAAGCTGGAGCAACGCTACTCTGTTTGTAACACCAGCCTTGAACGAGGGGCGTGTCTCGGTGTCAAATCCAATGATGCGCTGCGCTGCAAGGTCACGACAAGCGGCCTCGACCTGCTCCTCGTGCTCGACGACGATTATGCGCCCGTCAAAACGAGCCGAGGGTAGCTCGGCTGTCTGCTCGTTAGTTATCGTGGATTGGAACACCATTCTTGAATTTTTGAGCCCCAAAGTTACTCATTAATTATCAGTTTTCCGCTTATAGAGGCGGAAATTTTACCCTCCTCCTTCAACTTATCGACCGCAAGGGCTACTCGCTCGGGGTCAACCTTTATCTCTCGGCATAGTTCACGTACATCCATTTCACCTCTGCGTAGTAGCTCCATTATGCTGATAGAGAGCTGATCAGAACCGTTACGTTCACGGCGGCGATTCTGCAAACATACATCACATACGCCACAATCCGTAGCCTCATCATCACCGAAATAGCGCTGCAACATTACGCTACGGCACTCCGTCTGCGCCGATGCGTAGGCTCGCATATTCTCGAAGCGCTCCGACATAAGTCGCTTGCGGTGGAGGTAGGTGTCGGGCGATATGTATAAATCTTTGGTCGGCAGTCGCTCCTCGTTAAGAAAGAGAATAGGCGAGCTGTTCGACGGTATGTAGCGTATGATGCGTATCTGCCACATACGTTTCAGTAGCTCCTTAACTCGTTCTATCGTGTAGCCACTTGTCGAAGCAATAACCTGTTCATTGATAGGGCGGAACTCTGTGAATACGCCATCGTATAGGCGTAATATACAGCGTATTATGTGGTCTAACTCGTTGCGTCCGACACGTATGCGGTATAGCTCGTCACGACTTACGCAGAAGTGTATGCGGGCGGGGTTATCCATCTCCTCTGTAAGTGTCATATATCCGTTCTGCTCCAATAACTTTAACGCAGCACGCACCTTGCCGATGTAGAGATGCTCTCGGCGGCAGAAGTCGTGGATATTGAACAGAAACGAAGCCTGATAACCATCGCCTATGGCAACCTGAATATAGTCGCAAATCTTCTCGTAAATCGACTTTATCTCCTCCAGCGGAGGGAACTCGGCATCGAAGCGTTTTACAATCTTGCTATCATCGTTCGACGACACCAACAACAGGGCATAGCTGCGTCTTCCATCACGACCTGCACGGCCCGCCTCCTGATAGTAGCTCTCCAGCGAATCGCACATCGTATAGTGTACGACAAAGCGCACGTCTGCCTTGTCGATACCCATACCAAAAGCGTTGGTAGCCACCATTATACGCACCTTGCCCGAGGTCCACTCCTCCTGGCGCAGCGATCGCTCGGCGTGGGGCAGACCTGCGTGGTAGTATGAGGCTGAGATATTCTGTTTCTGAAGCTCCTCAGCCAACTTTTCGCACCCTTCACGTGACTGCATATAGACCACACCCGAACCCTCGACATTACGTATCACTCGTAGTAGCTGTTCTGTCTTATCGTCCGTATGGCGCACGGCATACGATAGGTTGGGGCGGGCGAAGCTGCTGCGTAGAATGTTTGGCGAGCCGAAGCTTAGATTCTTCATAATATCCTCGGCTACCATCTTTGTAGCAGAGGCAGTGAGAGCCAAGATAGGTGTCTCGGGCATCATCTTGCGAATCTCGGCAATTCTCAGATATGAGGGGCGGAAGTCGTAACCCCATTGTGAGATGCAGTGTGCCTCATCGACAGCCAGCAGTGACACCTTCATTCGCTGTATGCGCAGACGAAAAGTCTCCGTAGCAAGACGCTCGGGCGCAACGTATAGGAATTTTACATCGCCATAGACGCAGTTGTCGAGCGCAATATCTATCTGTGTGTATGATAGTCCTGAGTGAATAGCGACGGCATTGACGCCCATCCTCTTTAGGCGGTCCACCTGGTCCTTCATCAGCGCAATTAGTGGCGTAACCACCACGCACAACCCCTCACGAGCGAGTGTCGGCACCTGATATGTAAGCGATTTGCCACCTCCCGTTGGCATAAGCGCAAGCGTGTCACGCCCCTCCATAACGGAGCGGATAATAGCCTCTTGCCCAGGGCGGAAGTCGCTGTAACCCCAATATTTATGGAGCGTTGCCTTTAACTCGGTATCTATTTTATCGTTAAGGGGTGTCATATGGTGCAAATTTAGCAAAAAACCTCTGCATTTGTCAAATTTTTCGTATATTTGTGGCTGGATAAAAAGGTTTTGACCCAAATGAGAATTAATCAGAATTGCAAAGTACGTGAGATTGCCGGCGAGAACGTGGTGATTATGCAGGGACGCAATGGTGCCGACTTGACGCAGATTATCACTCTCAACGAGAGTGCGTTGATTTTGTGGCAGGCTCTGAGTGGCAGCGATTTTGAGGTTGAGGATGCGCAGCGTGTTCTCACCGAAAACTTCGAGGTCGATGACGCAACCGCCTTGCGTGATGCCCAACAGTGGGTTGAGCGTATGCGAGAGTGCAAATTGATAGAGTAGGGTCGGAATCGTTTTTGAGTGATATTAAGTTAGATGAGAGGAAAGATTTATAGAGCAATTGTGGCATTTGTTATGCTGGTGCTGTACATTACGGTGATGGCAGCCAGCGACGTTGTGGCAATTACTTGTCATTGCAACTCTCATAGCGGTGATGTTCACACCGCATTCAACCACCGCCATCAGTGCCAGGCGGAGCATTGTGACCACTCTCACGATGCCGTTACATCAGACTATTCACAGCAGATTGCAAACAATCGTTGTTGCAATCACAACCATTCAAACGATATAGCGCTATACCTTCAGCCTCGTACGGTGGACGACGACCACTCGTTGCGTCAGGCGATGTTGCTCTCGGTTGTTACCGATAAGCTTAATCACCTTGGTGCTCAGAGTGCTGCATCGGGTAGTGCGGAGTATGGCGAATATCTCTTGCCCTCGCTTGGCGAGGGGCATACATCGGGTGGGGCACTGCGTGCGCCGCCTGCGTTGGTATAATATCGAACGGGGCAGTAGGCTCGTTCGGTCGCTGTGTTTGTTTAATTATACCAAAATTCTAAGAATATGAAAATCAAGACTATATTACTTTGCGGCATATTGTCGCTGATTGGTTTTAGTGCTGCGGCACAGAAAATCGATGGTGTGGTGCGTGATGCCACAACCAATGAGCCTTTGATTGGTGCTTCGGTCTATTGGCTCAATACTAACGTGGGTGTTGCTACCGACGTGGAGGGTCACTATGCTCTTCACCGTGTTAAGGGTTACGATAAGTTGGTTGCAACGTACGTAGGTTACTCGAACGATACGCTTCTGGTTGAGCAGGGTGTAACCAAGGTTGACTTCGCCCTTAAGAGCGATACCGAGATTGAGGCTGTAGTTGTCGAGGGTACGCTCGGTAACTACGTTAAGCACGAGGGTATCCTCAAGGGAGAGACCATCTCGTTCGCCGGATTGTGTAAGATGGCTTGCTGTAACTTGGCGGAGAGTTTTGAGAACTCTGCTTCGGTAACAGTTGGTTATAGCGATGCAATCTCTGGCGCACGTCAGATTAAGATGTTGGGCTTGACTGGTACCTATACCCAGATTCTTGACGAGAATCGTCCCATTATGCGAGGTTTGAGCGCCCCCTATGGTTTGAACTATACACCCGGTATGTGGCTCAACTCTATTCAGGTGTCGAAGGGTATCTCATCTGTAACTGCGGGACACGAGGCTATTACCGGTCAGATTAATATGGAGCACCGCAAGCCTACCGATGAGGAGCGCCTGTTCCTTAACCTCTACTTCGATAGCGAGATGCGTCCCGAGATTAACCTCTCATCTGCTATTCCTTTGACTGCAGATAAGAGCCTCTCAACAGTGATTCTTGCGCACGGCTCGCTCGATACTCAGTCGCACGACCGTAACCACGATGGCTTCCGTGACCTTCCCAAGACAAACCAGATTAACATCGCTAACAAGTGGTTGTGGCAGTCGTTGGGTGGCACGCAGATTCGTTGGGGCTGGAAGTATGTTGACGAGAACCGTTTGGGCGGTCAGACAAAGTATGAGAAATCTATGCGTGAGGAGATGGAGCAGAGCCTCTCGACTTACGGTTCACATATGGATAACACGGGTGTTAATGCCTACTTTAAGTTGGGTACTCCCGTGGGTAAGTCGGTTTATAATGCCGACACAGAGGAGGAGCTTCGCTCGAATATCGCCTTTGTTGCCGATTATAACTACTTCAAGGAGGATGCATACTTCGGTTTGAACGACTATAAGGGTCACGACCACGCTTGGTGGTTTAACTTTATGTATGCTCACTACTTCACACCTCGTTCTTCACTTATCGTAGGTGCTTCGGCATCAATTACAAAGAGCGATGAGCAGATTAAGAACCATATTATTATGTCGGAGTCTAAGCCTATTTTTGTTCATAAGAATGAAGTGCCTTACTCAGATGATTGGTTTGGTTTAACCCACAACAAGATGGATTTCTTTGAGCCGGGTGTATATGCCGAATATACATACACTCTGCCCGAGAAGTTCTCTTTCGTTCTCGGTCTTCGTGGTGACTGGATGGGAGCAAAGAATATTGATGCTGAATATCCTGTTGGATCAGTCGGACATTTCGATTACAACGCTGCTTATTATACTCCCAAAGAGCGCTTTGTGCTGACACCCCGTACTCACATCCGTTGGGATATTACTCCTTCGACCGTGTTGCGTGGCTCGGCAGGTTTGGGTTACCGTCGTGCAAGCATCTTTACTGATAATATCTGGATGCTGGCAACGGGACGTATGCCTTTGACAAAGGGTTTGACCGACGATATCGAGATGGCTCTCACCGCTGGCGGTAGCCTTACGCAGTATATCAAGTGGGGCGGTTATAGCGATGCAACAATCAGCTTCGACTACTTCCGTACACAGCTCTTTAATACCGTTCTTGCTGACCAGGAGTTGGGTAAGATGGGCGGTACACCCGAGGATGAGATCTGGATTTACAACACCGATGGTCGCTCATTCACCGACACATATCAGGTTGATTTCCAGTGGACACCCGTTAAGGGCTTGGATCTCTTCGCAACATACCGCTACACCAACGCCAAGGTGAGCCTCTTGCGTGATGGCGTGTCGCACCTCGTGGAGCGTCCTTTGACCAGCCGCTTTAAAACTTTGCTTAATATACAATATGCTACGGCATATCGTCGTTGGGTATTTGACGTGACGGCTCAGTATAACGGTCCGATGCGTCGTCCCTCACTCGATGGCGACATCACACGCTCGGAGCTCTCGCCCGCATACCCTATGTTCTATGCGCAGGTGAG
>JAFNUH010000287.1 GCA_017384185.1 Alistipes sp. | reverse complement strand
TGTTATAAGTGTTATATGAATGCCTATAATACCCATAGCACCTATAACTCCTATAACTCCTATTTTATTATCACCACATTAACAAACTTCACCCCCGAGAGGCGATTTATCTCCGATGCAATGGCATCACGGCGGTAGAATAGCTCCGAGCGAATGGCGGCCGACGAGATATGCGCATATAAGACGTGATTTTCCAACCGTAGCTCCGTTGTCAGGGCTGCGGCACGCTCGCCCACAACCTCACGCCACGTGTCGGGCAACTTACCCTCGGCAACCTTTGCCGCAACGTAGGGACGAGAGAAAAACTCCTCCAGCACGTCGCCTATAAGCATAGTCTTCGTTCGTCTCATCGCTTCACGTCGCCTCCCTCGACCATAAATAGCGAGTACTCCTTGTCGGCACGCTCGAGTGTTGACTCTAAGCGCAGCTTGTTACAGTCGGTGATGAGTATCTGCCCGAAGTCGTCGCCACCTACCAGCGCCAACAACTTCTCCACACGTCCCAAATCCAACTTGTCGAACAAATCGTCGAGCAACAATATCGGCTTCTCGCCCGTAGCCTCTGCCAGCAGACGGTACTGCGCCAACTTGAGCGCTATGAGGAACGACTTCTGCTGCCCCTGCGAGCCATATTTGCGAAGCGGATAACCCCCTATGCGGAAGATAATATCGTCACGGTGAACACCCGCCGTGGTGAACTGATTTACAATATCCCTCTCACGGTTGCGTAGCAACACCTCCGAGAGTGGCATCTGCTCCAGCTCCGAGCGATACACCATCTCCACCTGCTCCCTATCCTCCGAGAGCGTGCCGTAATACTCCGCCACCATAGGCTGCATACGCTCAATAATCTCCTTGCGACGCTCATAGACACGTGTGCCGTGCTCGGCAAGCTGCATATCATAAATCTGCAACATAGCCTCGTCTGACGAGCTCTTCAAAAACTTATTTCGCTCGGCAAGCACCGTATTGTATCGCATCATCGAGGCGAGGTATGCCCTGTCTAACTGCGAGATAAAACTATTCAGGTAGCGACGACGCTCCTCGGCGGCATCCATTATCAGCTCCGTGTCACGTGGCGACGAGATAACTACGGGAAAACCTCCCACGTGGTCGGCAATGCGCTCATACTCCTTGCCGTTGCGCTTGAGCACCTTGCCACCCTTGCGTGAGAACGAGCAGTTGACAAGCTCCATCGCCCCCGTGTCGGTGAGGTACGACCCTTCGGTTACGAAGAACTCCTCGCCGTGGTGTACGCTCTGCCCGTCGGTCATCGTGAATGCCGACTTCGACATCGATAGGTAGTGTACGGCATCGAGGATGTTGGTCTTGCCTGCGCCGTTGTCACCCACAAAACAATTTATCCCGTCGGCGAGTGTAATTTCTGCCTGCGGGAGATTCTTAAAGTTTATGAGTAAGAGTTTCTTTAGTCGCATAAATGCAAAATTTTCACTCCAAAGATACGATTTTTCACCGACTTTATTCAATTTTGCACTCTCGGAAAAGCATTTTCGCCGCAGATTATGTGTTTTTTACTTTTTTTGTTATACTTTTGCATTTTGAATCAGACGAATATTAACTAAAAAACAATAAATTCTATGGCAAAAGAGGTAGTAACACCCCAGGATGAGATGCTCGCATCTGCTCAGACTCAGGGCGAGAATTTCTTCGAGAAGAACAGCAAAATGGTAGTTGTCGCAATCGTTGTAATCTTTGTTTTGGCAGCAGCGATCTTCGGCTACAAGAAGGTTATCGTAGAGCCCCGCAACGTTAAGGGTCAGGAGATGCTCTTCGAGGCACAGTATCAGTTTGAGTCACAGACTGCCGACTTCGCATTGGCACTCAACGGTGACGAGAATACTCCCGGTTTCGCTCAGGTAGTAGAGCAGTATGGCAACACACCTGCTGGTAACTTGGCTCGTATGTACGCAGCATCTTGCGCATTGCGTTTGGGCGACTTCGACCAGGCTCAGAAGTATATCAACTCATACAAGAACGTTAAGGGCGTTCCCGGCGCAATCATCAACGCTATGGCTGCTGGTATCAAGGGCGAGATCGCAGTTGAGAAGGGTGACAACGCTGGCGCTGCAAAGCTCTTCGAGCAGGCTGCAAAATCTAACGAGAACGACTTCACAACTCCTATGTACTTGCGTAAGGCTGCTTTGGCTTACCGTGCTGCTGGCGACGCTGCTAAGGCTGACGCATTGCTCAAGGTTATCGCTGAGGAGTATCCCTCATCTTTCGATGCTCGTGACGCTCAGAAGCTCGTTGACTAATTGCTAAGACGAGGTGATGAAGTTCGGCATAGTCATCGTTGACGAGCAGTCGTCGTTCGTACACCGCAACCTCCCCGCCGCCGTTGAGACTCTCAGGGCGCTGGGTTGTGCGGAGCAGAACATCTTGGTGCGCCACGCACCACGACAGTACAACGTGACGATGATGACGCAGTTCTTCGCCGAATATACCGACGTCGATGCTGTGGTGATTCTCACCGAGAGCAACGACACCCCCGAATACCGTGCTATGCTCGATGGGGTGACAAAGTTGCAGATTGCGTGGAATATGCCCGTATGCATTGGCGACTGCACAGCCGCTTCGGAGGCGGTGGAGATGGTGTCGGTGCAAAACGAGATGGAGGCTGCCGCCCCCGAAAATATATCACCCGATAGGAAGGCGATAAATTAAGGTGCTCACTCCGGCGTGAGGAGAGCCGCCTGACAGAAAATAATGCCGTTCGGCATCGTGCAAACAGAAAGAGGTTGCTCCGTTCGGAGCAGCCTCTAATTTTTTTGTTGGGGCGGGAGCTTTTGGGTTTAGGTGTTATAAGTGCTATAAGTATTATAATACCTATAACACCTATAATTCCTATAATACTTATCTCATCCTATCTCACGCCCCCCCCATAAAAAAAGCAGACCACCCTTGCGGATAGTCTGCTTTTTGTTTATCATAACGGAAGAATATAACACTGACTATTTTGAGGATTGCCGAAAGGGGATAAAGCGCAGCATACTATGCGTATGTGAGCATTTAGCACCCGAGCAAGACGCCAAAAGAGTCGTGTTAGATACTTTCGATTAGATTGCGCCAGTCTCTGTCAAGATAGCGTTAACCTTGCGAACAGCAGCAGCTGAAGCCTCAAACTGAGCCTGCTCCTCCTTGTTAAGCTCGATCTTCACGATCTTCTCGATACCCTTGCGACCGATAACAGCGGGAACACCAATCATAATATCCTCCTGACCGTACTCGCCCTCGAGGAAGCAGCTGCAAGGAATGATACGCTTCTGGTCACCTAAAACTGACTCTACAACTGAAGCTGCAGCAGCACCGGGAGCATACCAAGCTGATGTGCCGAGCAAGCCTGTCAAAGTAGCACCACCAACCATTGTGTCAGCAGCTACCTGAGCCAACTTCTTCTTAGAGAGGAACTGAGATGCGGGAACACCCTTGATAGTAGCCTTAGAGATCAAAGGAATCATAGTTGTATCGCCGTGACCACCGATTACCATACCGTCAACATCGTGGATGTTAGCGTTAGCAGCCTTAGCCAAGTAGCAACGGAAACGTGAAGAGTCCAAAGCACCACCCATACCGATTACGCGGTTCTT
>JAFNUH010000286.1 GCA_017384185.1 Alistipes sp. | reverse complement strand
GTATCAAGATTGAGGCTCTGCGTGCAATGGTTGACGAGGAGGTATCATTCCGCAAGTTGTTCCAGAAGATTCAGGCGTAATTGACCTACGTTCGATATTAAACCTGTGTGCTATGTCAAAGGATGTCCGCATTAAAATTAAAGTAGTTCATATACTCGTAGCTATTGTAGCGTGTTTTGGTGTTGGCTACGGAATTGGTAAATTGATTGCACTTTTGTAGCGATGGGCAGAATCATAGCCATAGATTACGGCACAAAGCGCACGGGGTTGGCTGTTACCGACCCCCTGCGTATAATTGCTAATGCGTTGGAGACGGTCGAGACCAAACAACTTGAGAAGTACTTGGCAGACTATTTCTCAAAAAACGACGTTGATGTTATAGTGCTGGGTAAACCTTCGCAGATGAATGGTCAGCCCTCGGAGACGATGCGCTACATCGAGCCGCTGGCAGGTCGTCTGCGCCACGCCTACCCCAATAAGCAGGTGGTGTTATATGACGAGCGCTTCACCTCGGTTATGGCTCACCGCACAATACTTGAGAGTGGCATAGGCAAGATGGCTCGCCGTGACAAGGCGCTTGTTGACCGCATATCGGCAACGATAATTTTGCAGTCATATATGGAGTCACTGCAAATGCAACAATAGCCTGAAAATAAGAAATATAAAGAAAATTATGATATATCCGATAGTTATTTATGGTTCGCAGACGCTGCGTAACAAGTCGGCAAATATTACTCCCGACTACCCCGATTTGAAGAAGCTTATCGACGATATGTTCCTCACCTTGGACGAGGCTTCGGGCGTAGGCTTGGCAGCTCCGCAGATTGGTAAGAATATCCGCCTCTTCATCGTGGATTGTACGCCGTGGGCTGATGATGAGCCCGAGTTGGCTAATTACCGCAAGGTGTTTATCAACGCTGAGATTTACGAGCACTCGGAGGAGACCGACCTCTTCAACGAGGGTTGCTTGTCACTTCCCGGCTTGCACGAGGATGTTCGTCGCCCCATAGCGATACGTATGCGTTGGTTGGACGAGAACTTCGAGGAGCACGATGAGTTGATTGATGGTCTGCCCGCACGTGTTATCCAGCACGAGTATGACCACCTTGAGGGTAAGGTCTTTACTGATCGCCTCTCGGCTCTGCGTCGTAACCTTTTGAAGGGCAAGATGACCAAGCTTTCAAACGGAAAATACCGTTGTGCATACAAGACAAAGTAACATTTAACACTGAAAAGATATGGCAAATAACTCTTTTTGGAATGAGGCGTCACGTTTTGGTGCCGTTTTAGGAGTTGTAGGCGTGGCATTCTCGCTAATCGGAATGGCTATACCTTCGCTTGCATTTGTTGCAAGCCTGGCGAACTTCGTTGCTACAATCTACCTGCTCTTCTACTACACACGCCGTCGTGCTCAGCGTTTTACGAGTGAGGGATACACATATAGCCAGTGTTTAGGCTTTATCGTGGCGATGGGTATTTTTGCAGGTATCATCGCTGGTGCCTACCAAATTGTTGCCAGCAATTTCCTCTTCCCCGAGACTTTCGAACAGAGCCTTAGCACAACTCTTTCGACACTGCAGCAGTCGGGCGTTTACAACAATGAGATGATGGACCAGATGTCATCGATGATGCGCACATACATCTTCTCGCCCATCCCTGC
>JAFNUH010000285.1 GCA_017384185.1 Alistipes sp. | reverse complement strand
GCAACTCTCAGCGTCGGGCAAGGTAAATGTGTTTGTTCCGCACTTGGCAGTAGGTCTTAATATGGCAGAGGCTGTAAAGAAGATTAACCCGCAAACGGTGCTTATGTCACACATCCTCGAGTTGGGTCACGCCATAACAAAGTGGCGCTGGTCGTACCAATATGGTGTCAACGAGTGCAAAAAACTCAACCGTGAAAATGTCTATCTTCCCGTCTGGGGCGAAAAGATTGTTTTGAAGAGGTAATTTTCAATATATTACACATAAAAAAGAGGGGTGCTAATAAGTTAAATTAGTACCCCTCTTTGTTCTTTGGCTCGCAAATCGTATATTTGTAGTCAGTAAATGGTCGAAAAGATGAAAAAAGTTATAATATGGACATTTGTTGTGGCGCTGCTGGTGGGTGCGGCGGTGGCTACGTGGGGTGTTATCTCGTTCAAGGGTAATGCGGTAAAGTCGGAGAAAGAGCTCTTCGTTTCACGCCATACGGATTATGTGGCACTGATAGACTCGCTAAAGCCAAATATCAAGCACCACTTCGCATTTGACCTCTACGCCAAGCGTCTAAACCTTGAAAATACATTCAAGGTGGGTCACTATGTTGTGAAGGATGGTATGAACGTGATTGAGATTGTGCGTATGCTCAAGCTCGGATTGCAGACACCCGTAAATGTCACGATGAATAACGTCAAAATTCCTGCTCAGTTGGCGGGCAAGTTGGCTCCGCAGTTGGAGGCTGACTCAGTTGAGTTAGTAAAGGTATTTACAGACAAGGCGTTGGCAAAGAAGTTGGGATTTGAGTCGCCGCTGACAATGTTTTCTATCTTTCTACCAAACACTTACGAGTTTTACTGGACCGTCACACCCGAGGAGTTTGCTGAGCGTATGTACAAGGAGTACAAGCGTTTTTGGGATGGTGAGCGTGACCAGAAACGTAAGCGTACGGGGCTAAATCGTGTGGAGGTTGCCACCCTGGCATCTATCGTATACGAGGAGACACGCAAGGTTGACGAGATGCCTCGTGTTGCGGGCGTATATATGAATCGTCTGCGCACAGGTATGCCCTTACAGGCCGACCCGACCATCAAGTATGCGATGCAGAACTTCGGTCTTCGCAGAATCTTGAAGAGTTATTTGAAGTACGATTCACCATACAACACATACATTAATAAGGGTTTACCCCCATCACCTATATGTATGCCAAGTATTCAGGCGATAGATGCTGTGCTCAATTTCGAGAAGCACGATTATCTCTTCTTCTGTGCTCGCCCGACATTTGACGGCTATCACAACTTTGCTAAGAGTTACTCGCAGCATTTGGCTAACGCCCGAGCATATCAGGCAGAGCTGAATAAACGAAAGATAATGAAATAGTTATGAAGATTATCCTCCTCGGTCCTGCACATCCGTATCGTGGCGGCTTGGCATCCATTATGGAGACTATGGCTCGTGAATATCAGAGTCGTGGTCACCAGGTGCGCATCTACACCTTTACGGTGCAGTATCCGTCGCTACTCTTCCCCGGAAAGACACAATATGTCGATACACCTGCGCCATCGGATTTGCATATCGAGCGAGTGATGAATACCGTAAATCCTATAAATTGGATTCGTCTCGGCTTGCGCATTAAGCGTGAGAAGCCCGATATGGTGCTGATGAAGTATTGGACACCATTTATGGCTCCCTGCTTTGGAACGATTGCACGTATTGCCCGAACAAATGGCATAACAAAGTTTATTTGCCAGATAGATAACGTCGAGCCACACGAGCACCATATAATCGACCGCCCCTGTAACCTCTACTATTTACGTGCTGTAGATGGTTTTGTATATATGTCCGAGCAGGTACACGGCGAGTTGAAGGCATACACACAGGCACCGGCAATATTCTCACCGCACCCTATGTTTGAGAATTTCGGAACGAGAGTAGATAAGAGCGAGGCGTGCGAGAAGATTGGTATAGACCCCACTCTAAATTACACACTTTTCTTTGGCTTAATACGTGATTATAAAGGACTTGACCTATTGCTTGAGGCGTGGGCACGCTGGATGCCAACGGATAGAAAGTTGCTTATTGCAGGCGAATTTTACACCTCACGTGAGAAGTATATCGCACTGATTGAGCGCCTGGGTTTGCAGGAGAGAGTTATTCTTCACGACCATTTTATTGCTGATGAGGATGTTCGTTACTACTTCTCGGCAGCAGATTGCCTTGTATTGCCATATCGCACAGCAACACAAAGCGGCGTAACACAGATTGCGTATAACTTCTCTGTGCCGATGATTGTAACACGTGTCGGAGGTCTGCCCGAGATTGTACCCGATGGTCGTATTGGATTGGTTTGTGAGCCAACTGTAGAGGCTATCGCCGAGGCGATGCATCGAATTTATGAAAGCGATACGCTCCAACGCCTAAAAAATAACTTCGCCGAAGAACGTAAACGCTTCTCCTGGAGCGCAATGTGCGATAAGCTGTTAGAGGTGTATCACAAAGCGTAGAAACAACTAAAACAAACTACTACACAAACAAAATAGGTTGCCGACCTAAGGTCAGCAACCTATTTCTATATTGAGTAATCTACCCGATTATGCCTCCAAAGCGAAACGCTTGTAAGCAACAACGGTAGCCTCGCTATCCTTCTGCTGGATGAACTCACGGATTGAGATCTTCTCACCAACGAGAGCCTGATTCAAGAGAGTGTTCTCCTCGAAGAACTTACGCATCTTACCCTCAGCGATCTTAGCCAAGATAGCATCAGGCTTGTTAGCGTTCTTAGGATCCTGCTTCATCATCTCCAATGCGATAGCCTTCTCCTTCTCAACTACCTCAGCGGGGCAGTCGTTCTCGTCGATTGAGATAGGAGCCATAGCTGTTGCCTGCATTGCGATAGTGTGAGCAACCTCCTCAGATACCTCCTTGTTGAAACCGAGGATAGTACCGAGCTTCTTGTTGAAGTGAACGTAAGCGTTGCAGTAGGGAGCCTCGAT
>JAFNUH010000284.1 GCA_017384185.1 Alistipes sp. | reverse complement strand
GCTTGTGGCTGTCATATATTGCAAATGTAACTATATTTGCGTAATTTTGCAATAGAGCAAAACCTTATGCTATGCGTCTTACGGAGAAAATAATTGCAGCACTGCAAAACACATTCGACACCCTTATCTTCCTTGCTACGATGGCAGCTAAAGAGGATTTTCGCAACCACGTCGCACGTGCCGGGGCGGAGGATATGCACCCCTCACGCCGACTCGCCATCCTCGGCAACGGACCTTCGCTGGGCGAGCAACTGCCAAAGTTAATCGAGCGTAAGGAGTGGACCAAGGTCGATATAATGGCTGTGAACTTCTTTGCCTTGAGCGAGGAGTTTACAACGGTGCGCCCGAAGTATTACGTTATCTCCGACCCGATGTTCTTCCGCAAGGCGGGACAATCGGAGCGTGTGATGGCTCTATACAAGGCGTTGGCAGAGAGGGTTACGTGGCGTATGACGCTATATGTTCAATACTACAATCCCGAACATTTTGATTACAGCGCCGCCATAGCTGCCAACCCCAATATCCGTATTGTACCGTTTCACTCGATAGTCTTTCACGGCTTCCGCAGCGTAGAGTTTTGGATGTATCGTCGTGGTCTGGGGTCGGGAAACTTCGGCACGGTGGTACAGAATGGAGAGTTTATCGGCATCCTGCTCGGCTACAAACAGATTGAGTTGTATGGCGTTGACCACACCCTGCTCGAAGGGTTGTGCGTGGACGAAGATAATCGCCTCTGTCGCACGCAGAGCCACTACTACGACACTACGCCGCAAGCGCCCAAGCCGATATATTACAACGCCACAAATCCGCCTCGCCCCTACACTATGTCGGAATATTTAGCCGAGACCGCCGAGCTATTCCGAGGTCACGAGGTGTTGCGTGATTGGGCAACCGTGGAGGGTGTAAGAATTATTAACCGCACACGAGGCTCGATGATTGATGCCTATGAACGTGAGGGGATTGATGATTAAAAAAAAGGAGCCGTTTGGCTCCTTTTTTTAATCATCAATCTCAATCAACTTGAAGTTCTTATTAAAAGTCAGCTCCAAGCGGTTCGACAACGACACCTCGTAATCGGTGCGGTCACGGTCGATTTTACGAATATGTGCATCAGGATAATTCTGCTTTACATAAGCCTCAATCTGCTGGGGAACAATACCCGCAGGCACCGCCTTACCCTTGCACTCAACACTTGTCCACTCGCCATTGGCTGCGAAATCGACCTTCGAGCCATCGGCAAACATCACCTCATAATCCTTTGATATAACATCTCTATCCTCGGTGGCATAAGTTACGCCCACCTGCGAAAAATACTTCTTAATAAACTGCTGTGCCTTCTGAGGCATATCCGCTACATTTACGGGACGGTCAGAGTTAGCGCAAGCAACGCTCAGCGACATAAAAACTACAGCTACGATTAAAAATAACTTTCTCATAAATTCTCTCTTTCTTTTAATTCAACCACTCTATCTGCAAATTTTGTACTTTTACAACGATAGAGAGTATTGTTTTAGTATGCATTTATGCATTTTTTTTCATCTTCACAGCCGTTATTACTGAAAAATCTGCGGATACTTGTTTATAAAGTAGACAGGCGTGCAACTCCAAGCGTGGCAATAGCTGTTCACGGGGAAGAATCCGTAGGGTGACTTCTTGTCCTCGTTGGGGTCGTACACCTCCCAGAATGTATCGGCACCCTTCTCTATCATTCCACCCCAATACGAAACCAGAAGCTCACGCGCGCGTTCGTTCATACCACACTGGAGCATAGCCTCGATAAGGTAGTGGTAGGCATAGGGCGAACCTGGGTAGCAGGTTGTGCTGTCGCTTAGGACATACTCCAAGGCGCGCACACCCTCCTTTGCCGAGAGCGTCTCGGAGAGAATCATCCACACCTGCGAGAGGTATG
>JAFNUH010000283.1 GCA_017384185.1 Alistipes sp. | reverse complement strand
GTACGATTTACTGATATTTTCGACCTGAAGAAAGCTGGCCATACTTTATATATAATATATTATTATTTATCTATTATAATCGTCTGCTCGGGATTGCCCTTTGATTTTGCAATCTTGCCAGCCGATACCTTTACGGGACGAACATCAAATGGATGCTTAGCCGCCTGCTTAGCCGCCTGCTGGCAGTAGAGTGCTACGGCATCTGATACAGATACCATACCTCCACTCACACGCAGCGTGTTGTACATCATAGACTTGCCTGTGTAAGGTTCAATAAGAGTCTCGTACCAAGTACAAGCCAAAGCGTATCGACCTGCTCCGTGTCCCATATGAAAACCGTCACGAGTAAGGTCCTTGGGGTAGTTGTTGATAGCAGAGCTACGCAACGACTTAATAACTGTTCCCGAGGGGATAATGCTCTCAATCTCGTCATACTCGCTGAGTAGGGTGTTCAGACAATCTAAGATGGCATTGTCCATCGTAGTCTGGTTGGAATCGTAGTAGGGGAAATGCTTGTGCTTGCTCTCCGTAGAGTATGACCAAGTCATATGCCACACAAGCTTAGCATTGGGCTGAGCACTCTTTACAACCTCAATCAAACGACCAAGGTGGGGTGTGTAGCTGTCATACTTGCCAGAGAAGCCTGATGCCTGCTGCATAGTGATAATATCCCACTCGCCCATAGCCAAGGCGTATTGCATAGTAACCTTCTCGTCATACTTATGCCACTTATTCTCTCCTGCCTTTGAGTGGTAGAAGAGGTAGGCTGCCTCCTCGTTGTCGTAGAACTTCATATGGCTTTCGAGCGTACATCCGCCAACATATAAACGTGCTACCTCTACGTTATCTACATCGAGATTCTCGAGTAGGGCAGGAAGATACTCTGTACCGTCGTCAGAGAAACTATTACCAATTGCAAGAATACGTAGTACGCCATCATCTTTGCTTTGTGCTACGGCGGGCGCTGTCAGCGTGATTGCAAGAATCAGGCTGAGCGAGATGGTTAAAAGTCGTTTCATCGTTGTTATAGGTTAAAAGTAGTTGTCGTACATTGACTGGCTCTTGTCATACTTCAAGTCCTGTAATGAACCAGCCTTCACACCGATGTGGAAGTTCCAGCTCTTGTAGTGACCGAAGGGTACCCACGAGAATGACATCTGCCAGCAGTGCAAATCACGGGTGATATTCACCGACGAAGTGGTGAGTTTGTTGTTGGTAATGTCGTAACCACCGTTTATCGTGACAGACATCTTTGGTGAGATTGTAATACTACCGTTGAAACCGATTGTCTGCGTTATGTTGCGTTTATATCCCGTCGTGCCGTTATTTACGTATGCCAAGTTGTAGTTTACGTTGTAATTGAATCCAAAGTTCCACGGCAACGAGAAGTCATAATATGCCTGTGACATATATTGTCGTCTGAGCAACGGGTCCATTGTGCCGTATGGGTCGTAAAATGGGTTTGTGTACTCGGGCGGAATACTGTTAATATCGTTTATGGCGGGTGTTGACGAGTTGCGAGACTGGAACGTATAACCAAAGCTCCAGCCCGTATTCACGATACGACCCAGGTTACCTCTACTCCACGTTAGCTTGTTATATCTTCTACCCTCGGGTGTAACCTCGTAGGGGTCGAGCGTAGCACGCAGGTTGATACCGAACTTCTTTGATAGTGTAGAGCGCAACGATATTGAGATATTTGACAATTTCATTGAGTCTGCCAGGAAGTTGTATGAACCGCCAATCGAGAGGTCGTCAATAATCTTAATCTTGCGTACACCTGTTGAGTCACGCTGGCTCAGTACCTTTGCCTCCAAACTCTGCGAGAGGCTGAATGTCATAGCCATACTACGTCCCGAAGAGGGTACACCAAATGCGTTGTCGGTAAAGGGTGAGTATATCTGCGTGCGACCCGTCGAGTCAGCCTGCACGGTCTTGAAATAACCATACTTCTGATTGCCAAAGTCGGGAGCATACGAGAAACTAACCGACGGTGTCACTGTGTGGCGCAGAGCCTGCAACTTAAACTCCTTATACTTCTCTCTTACCTGCCACTGACCGTAGAGGATAGTTGAGAGCGAAACACCAGCATTGTAGTTGTATAGGCGGTAGAATCCATATTCGGGGTCGAGATTCTCGACCTGATTTGTTTCGGGATTCCACTGCTTATCCACCTTCTTGAAGTACCAACGCTCGCTGTAATTCATATTGGGCGTAATGTTGATGTAGTTCAAAAGGTTGAACGAAGCCTGAATGGGGATGCTGTGTTGCACACCGTTACGCATATTCTTTAGTGTCTCGGGAGAGAAAATATCGCTCTCCTTCGCCTGTACCGAGTTGGTCAACTTAGCCGAGTAGCTCATCGAAATCTTCTCATACCAACGATCCTTGCCGAGCTTCACCTTGCGCTTTAGCGGGAAGAACTTCGATACGTTGAACGAGATGTTGGGCAACGTAACCGAGATAGCCTCCGTCTGCGAGTTCTGTGATACCGCCATATTCATTGAGAGCGAGAAGGGTGTACCTGCCCAATTCTTCGAGTAAGCAATTGATGAGTTGGTCTGTGTCGAGAGCATATCGTTGAGCGTGGTGGCAGAGTAACGGCTATAACCACTCGACGACAGGTTTACCGATGCCGAGAATGTCGAACCAGGGTTTGCCTTTGCATCTTGCGAGTGTGTCCACTGAATACGGTATGTATTCTGCTTTACAAAGTCGGGGTCACCCTTGTCGCCCGAACGGACGCTTGCGTAGTCCAAATTGAAACTACCAGAATATTTGTAACGTTTAACGTAGCGAGATACAGCCTGCGCCTCCCACGAACCGAGCGTATAGAAACCGCCCGTAAGAGCAAGGTCCATATGGTCGCTGAGTGTAAAGTAGTAACCCAAACCTCGCATAAAGAATCCTCGGCGAGCCTCCTCACCGTATGTAGGCATCAAAATACCCGACTTAGGACCCGAACTTAGCGGGAAGAATCCCTCGGGCAGACCCAGGAATGGAATATCTACATCCTCGATAACCAGGTGACCACCACCCATAATAACCTTACCCTTGTCGCCGGGGATAACCTTTGCCTTCGACATATAGTAGTAGAAGTGGGGGTGCTCGGTCTGGTCGCAGGTGGTGTACATACCATCGGCGATATGGATAGAGTTATCCTGCATCTTCTTTACATCGTGACCAATAAGCCAACCATCACCCTGCTGCGTGGCGATACCCTTAATCTTTGCACGCTGGCTCTCGATGTTGTAGGCGATGGTATCCATATTGAGCGATGTGCCGCCCTGCGTGAACAACGGACGTGTAACAGTGGGCTCGCCATCTATCGTGTCGACCTTACCGTAGGCGTAGATATTCTTGCTATCGAGGTCGATATTCATAAAGTCCGCCTGCAAGTTCATATTGTCGTACGTTACATCGCCCTTTTCGTAGATGTAAACCATCTTTTTGCGCATATCGTAGTAGAGCGAGTCGGTTGCACGACCCTTGATTATGCGGTCAAGACCAGCACCCGACCTGCGGCGCTGAACGACGGTATCCTCAAGCGTGCGGAGCGAGTCGTAATCAACTCCTGCGACAGCCAATATTGAGTCAGCCATACGCTGCATTTGCTCGATTTGACGTATCGAGTCACGACGCACGGAGTCTTGGCGTAGCGTATCCTGCTGATGCAGGAGTCGAGCCTGAAGCACAGAGGGTGCTACGGGCAATCCAAAGACGAACTGCACGAATATGAGCACAACGGCTACCGAAAGGAGATATTTAGCCTTTAATTTTCCCAAAATATCAATAATTTTTTGTACCTTTGCCGACAAGTCGGCAAAACCGCCCGGGAGTATGCTTTGGGCAACTTCGGGTGAGGTATTTTAACCGACAAATATAGCGTTTTTTTACGTATTACCGCTAATATTTCGGCAGTTTTTATATGAAACGTTGGGTTTATTGTCTGCTTTTTATTCTGATGCTCGCCTTTGGCGGTGCTCAATCTCACGCCCATAATAGCGAGGCGGGAGTGAAAGTTATTGTCATTGATGCAGGTCACGGTGGCAAGGCTTTCCCTGGTGCTGTCTATGGCGGTGTGAAGGAGAAGGATATAAATCTTGCCGTGGCGCTGAAGCTGGGTGCACTAATAGAGAAGGAGTTGCCGGGCGTGAAGGTGGTATATACACGTAAGAGCGACACGGCGCTGGGAAAGACCCTCAATGAAGACCTTACGGCACGTGCTGATATTGCAAATAAGGCGGGTGGAGACTTTTTTATCTCTATCCACGCCAATGCTGCACCTAAGGCTACATCGGTGAGTGGTGCCGAGACGCTTATTATGGGTGAGAGTGAGAAGGAGACTCGCTATAATGAGAGTGCGCTATACAACAACAATAAGGAAGAGTTGATTGATATGTCGGATGCCAATACGGCGGCTATGGTGCGAGCCTATATTCAGAATCTTCAATTCACATATGGTCAGTATAGCGAGATGATGGCTCGAATAATGCAGTCGCAGTACCAGAAGGGTGGACGTGCGGTGCGTCCCGTAAAGCGTCAGCTGCTCAAGGTGTTGTATGCAACTGATATGCCGAGTGTATTGACCGAGTTGGGCTTTATGACCAACAAGAGCGAATTGGCATATATGAACTCCGAGAAGGGACAGAATGCCTATGCTCGTATGTTGTGTAATGCCGTTAAGGAGTATGTTGGGCATATAAATCGTCTGGCGGGTGTGACGACCGAGATGGTTGAGTCGTCGGAGCCTGAGGTACAGGAGGTGGAGCAGCCTAAGAGCAAAGAAGAATCGAAGGTCGAGCCGAAGAGTGTGCCAGCTGAGGAGAAAAATGTAGAAAAGACAGCAGTAAAAGAGGGTTATACGATACAGTTGCTTGCTTCAGATAAGAGGATTAAAACATCAGACTCGCAGTTTAAGAGCTACCGAGGCAAGGTGGCGTGCTACGAGGGTGGTGGAAAGTTGAAGTACAAGTATTGTTACGGGAACTTCTCGACAAGAGCCGAGGCGCAGCGTAAGTTGTCGGAGGTTCGCCGCTCGTTCAAAGATGCCTTTGTTGTACACTATAACGGTGATAAAATCGTTAAGTAGTGGGCTTAAAGTGAAAGTAAAAAGAGAATAAATATGAAAAAAGAGGTTAAAGTTGGTTTATTTGCAATCCTCGTCCTATTAACGGGATGGGGTGTAGTTCGATTCCTGAAGGGAACAGAGATTTTTAACAACAGCAATACTTACTATGCTTATTACGACCAGGTTAGCGGTCTTCAGCCTGCATCGGCAGTGGTTCTCTATGGTGTGAAGGTGGGAGCCGTGTCGGCTATCTCGCTAAACGAAGATCCTACGAAGGGTGTTCAGGTTGAGTTTACCGTGGAGAAGCGTTACAAGATTCCCGTGGACTCTAAGGCTAAGATTTTTAGCGACGGTATTATGGGTGGTAAGGCTATCGAGATTGATTATGGTGT
>JAFNUH010000282.1 GCA_017384185.1 Alistipes sp. | reverse complement strand
GAGTGGCATACAATTACTTTGTGGCGAGGTTTGGCTGATGTTGTTGACCGCTATGTGCATAAGGGCAGCCAGCTCTATATCGAGGGTCGCTTGCGTACACGTGAGTGGACCGATAAGGATAATATCAAGCGTTATACGACAGAGATTCTTGCTGACGATATGAAGCTTTTGGGTCGTCGTAGCGATAATCAGCAGGGCGCAACTCCCGCAGCTGGTCAGGCATACTCTCAGCCGCAGGGCGGTTATCAGCAGAGTGGCGGATATTCACAGCCACAGTATGCTCAGCCTGCGCAGCAGCCTTATGCTCAGCCAGCTCAGCCGTCGTCTATTCCTGCTCCGCAGGATGATCCAGACGACTTGCCGTTCTAATAAAAATCAAACAGCCTAATAAGATAAGAGGATGCTAACTTAACTTGTTAGACACCCTCTTTTTTTATCTCTTGATATATGGCGCTTCGGCAGTCATCGTTGCGTGACCATTCACGCCAATCTGTGGCCAGCCATCAACCCAACGCACTCTGTCCATATACATCTTACGACCAGCGTTAGGGCTCTTCACGTCGTAGGCGTGGTAGAAAATCCAATCCTGACCCTTGTCGTCTGTTATAATCTGTGAGTCGTGTCCCGTACCCTTTACGTTGTCATCACCCGAGAGGAGAATCTCGTGCTTGTTATCCAGCATACGCTCGCCAGCCTTGTTAACATAAGGACCATAGAGCGATTTGCTGCGACCAACTACCGTCTGGTATGTGCTCTTTAGACCCTCGCAGCAGCTACCCGTTGAAGCGAAGAGGTAGTAGTAATCGCCACGCTTATGAATATATGTACCCTCGTATGCTGTGCCAGCGATGCGTGTTAGGTTGTGAATATCATCCACCTCCAAGCCATCCTCGGTAAGTTCGGTAAGGTAAATGCCGTGGAAGCTACCCCAAGCCATATACTTGCGACCATCTTCCTGGAAAATTACGGGGTCGATAGAGTTCTGTACACCTATCTCCTTGCCCTGGAAGAGCATCTTCGCCTGACGGAAAGGTCCTGTGGGTGAATCCGACACGGCACGAGCGATGCAGGCATCCCACTCGCCGCCCCACGTTGACATCGAGAAGTAGAGAACGTACTGTCCCTCAATGTAGTTGATGTCGGGTGCCCAGATAGCCGCCTTAGGTACAAATTGAGGTACTTCGCCCTGCGCAAAAATACCGCCCTGATACTCCCAATTTACCATATCCGTAGATTTATAGACGGGGATATTTCTATCTCGCCACGTAGCGTAGGCATAGAATGTTCCATCCTCGGCTCGGATTACCGTTGGGTCGGGTGCATCTCGGTCGATAACGGGATTGGTGTATGTTGCCGTCGTGTCGCCCGTTACGCCAGAGCACGAGCAGAGCAACGCCAGCAGTGCGAAAATACTCAATCTCTTCATATCTTACTCTCTCTTACATTCTCTGGGGTACATCAATACCCAACAACTTCATAGCCTTGTTGATTGTGCGGGCAACCATAGCTGCCAACATCACACGCATACGGCGCTTCTCAACGTCCTCCTCCTTAAGGATTGAGTGGTCGTGGTAGTAGCCATTGAAGGTCTTAGCCAAGTCATATGCGTAGGCGGCAATAATTGAAGGTGCGAAGTTCTCGCCTGCCGATGCAACAACCGAGGGGAAGTCGGTAAGAGACTTGATAAGCTCAATCTCCTCGGCGAGCAACTCTGTGCAGTTGTGT
>JAFNUH010000281.1 GCA_017384185.1 Alistipes sp. | reverse complement strand
GCTAACTCTCGCATCTTCTCCTCCGAAATCCAACCATTACGATATGCAATACCCTCCAGGCAGGCGATCTTCAAACCCTGACGCTTCTCGATAACCTCTACAAAGATTGATGCCTCAGCCAATGAGTCGTGCGTACCGGTGTCGAGCCACGCAAAACCACGCTCGAGGGTCTGAACCTTCAACTCGCCATCCTGCAAAAACTCCTGATTAACGGTTGTGATCTCCAACTCACCACGTGCCGAGGGTTTGATATTCTTTGCCACCTCTACAACCTTATTGGGATAGAAGTACAAACCAACAACGGCATAATTCGATTTGGGATTTGCAGGCTTCTCCTCAATTGAAAGGCAGTTGCCCTCAGCATCAAACTCCGCAACGCCATAACGTTCGGGGTCATCTACCCAGTAGCCAAATACCGTAGCCTTCTGCTCCTCCTCGGCAGTACGAACAGCCTCCTTTAAGAGCCTTGAGAGACCTGCGCCGTGGAAGATATTATCACCCAATACCAAGCAAGCTGAATCATCGCCAATAAACTCCTCACCAATGATAAACGCCTGCGCCAAGCCATCGGGCGAGGGCTGCTCGGCATATTCAAACTTTACACCGTAATCCGAGCCATCACCAAGTAGACGCTTGAAACCTGGTAAATCTTGCGGCGTAGAGATAATAAGTATCTCACGAATACCCGCCAACATCAACACCGATATAGGATAATAAACCATCGGCTTATCATATATCGGCAACAACTGCTTGCTAACTCCCTTGGTAATAGGATACAATCGTGTACCACTACCACCTGCTAAGACTATGCCTTTCATATTATATTGTTTTTGTTTTTTCAGTTATTAGTCGTTCAAAACCTCTATTAAATCGAGCGAAATATCTGCCGTAGTAATTGACCCGAGATTATCTGGTAGAGAAACCACTACCCTATTACTGTTTTTCTCTTTATCATAAAGTAAAATACCCTCTACTCCATCGAATGTTCCTCCAATAATACGAACTCGACTACCCTTAATCAGTAACACTTCTGAGGTATTCATATATTTTACATCAGATTCATACTCATTTGCAACCTTAATAAAAGCTTGCATCTGCTCGTCTGGAACAACCAAAACCTTAAACTTGCCATTTTCAGCAACCGAACCCATATATTGTATGCATTGATGTTTCTGCTTGAATCTTTGAATATCAGACTTACGTCCCCTAATAAATATTAAACTTGGAATTAATGGGACTAATTTTCTTAATCGTGTGCCGTGGTATGTACGCAACTCATAACGTTTTGCAACGAAACACTCTAGCGTAGACTGAGCTTTCATTAACTCCTCCACTCGTCTCTCGCTCTTATATGCACGCATTGCATACCATAGTATTTCGTTATCTTCTGCGCTCATATTATTGTAAACTTTTACGTTCTATCAATAAAGACAAAATCTTAGGTTCATCCCAACATCTATTCTCTGTCGGGATGAATCATCTCTCTTGATGCAAACATCTGCATATTCAAAATATTTACACCTATTTCTGCCAATTGAATTGGCGATATTACCGGCACCATTTTTCTGCCATCTATTGAATACATCCAATTCAAATCGGAATATTCATAGTTAATGCAAATATACGAAAAAATAACTATCATTCATATAGAAATATATATAATTATTAGTCGTTTAAACATTTTATTTAACAAGATAAAAAGGCATAAAACACAAGATATTTCATTTAGTTTAAATAACCATAGTTTTGTATAATGAAAACACTACAAATACGCTTGTATGCTCAAAGTTAATAATCAAAACCAATCACAAATAAAAAAAAGACTTCTCCCTAAATTTAGAGAGAAGTCCTTACATAAAATATATAACTTTACTTCACAATCACGTAGCGCAGGGCACGACCATTGGGATAGACTCCGTCGATGCTCTCGATGCTGTCGCTCATACGCTGCAAGTCCTTCATCGAAGTTACGGGGCGGTCGTTAATATATGTGATAACGAAGCCCTCCTTAACACCCGAGCGACCCAATAGACCGTCACGGTCAACGCTTGTTACCTGCACGCCACCACGAATCTCTAACTTCTCACGCATACTCTGGCTCACCTCCGAGAACTTACCACCGAGTGCCTCAGCAACATCCTTCGTATCGACTGTCACGGGCTCAGCCTTGCCCACCTTATTTTTGAGTGTAACCTCAACCTTCTTATCAATACCGTTACGGTTATACGAGAGAGTAACCTTATCGTTAGGACGACGCTGCGCCATCTTCTCAGTCAGAGTAGATGCATCGTTGGTCTTTGTGCCGTCGATAGCAGTGATAATATCGCCCTTGCGGAGACCCGCCTCCTCAGCAGCACTACCCTCAACAACCTCATCTACATACAAACCTCCCGTCTTCTTGATACCAAGCTCCTCGCCCAACTGCTCAATGAACTGATCGTCGATAGCACGATAACGAATACCAAGCAGAGCTCGCTGCACGACTCCATACTCCTTAAGGTCAACCACAACCTTACGCACGATAGTTTCAGGCACGGCAAACGAGTAACCGATATAGCTTCCTGTTGATGATTTGATTACGGTGTTAATACCAACCAACTCACCACGTGTATTTACCAAAGCACCGCCCGAATTACCAGGATTAACCGCAGCATCGGTCTGGATAAATGACTCAACACGCAACTCATTGGGTATAACTCCCAACTGGCGAGCCTTAGCACTCACGATACCCGCCGTAATTGTTGACTGCAAGTCGAAAGGTGAACCGATTGCCAATACCCACTCGCCAAGACGGAGGTTATCCGAATTGCCGAAAGGAATTGTGGGCAGATCCTTCTCGTCAATCTTAATCAACGCCACATCTGTCGTAGGGTCCGTTCCGATAAGCTTTGCATCGAACGTACGACCGTCGTTAAGTTTCACCTTCAACTTAGTGGCATCCTCGATAACGTGGTTATTTGTAACGATATAGCCATCCTCTGAGATGATTACGCCCGAACCTCCCGAGCGCTGCTCACGGGTCTGAGGTTCACCATAACCACCACCATAGGGGATACCGAAAAACTCATAGAATGGGTCATATCCACGTGAACGTCCGCCATACTGCACCTCCTTGATTGACTCAATATTTACAACCGCCTTAACTGCGTTCTCTGCCGCATATGTCAAGTCGGGATATTGCTCAGCCTGAAAAGCTGCAAAGTGGTTACCTGCCTTTGGCGTGGTGTCGTTCCACGATGTTGTGGTATCGTTTGACGAAAATATACCACCTTTATTTGATAAATAATTATTTACACTCAATGCGGTCACACCGCCAGCAACAGCCGAAACTACGGCTGCTCCCAAAATCACTAATGCCGTCTTTTTCATAATAACACGAATAAAAAATGTTTATAATTCAAATTAGGCAAATTTCTGCATAGGCAAACTCTTTTACTTATTCTGTATCTATAACGGCACTCAATGGCGAATTATTATACATATTGTACATTTTTTCAAAATTTATTCTCGCCAAG
>JAFNUH010000280.1 GCA_017384185.1 Alistipes sp. | reverse complement strand
TCAGGAGCTGTTTGGAGCAGCTGGCTCAACATCCGGCGGCGTGGATATTCGTCCCTTCCCGAAGAATTGGGGTATGTCGCTGCGCCTCGGCACAATCGAGGAGAACCCCGAGAATTGGGAGAACTACACCGTAACCAATATGGTACATATGCTTAAGCCCAACGCTCTGAAAATGATAATCGACTGCGGTTCTGAGGATTTCTTCTTCAAAGTTAACTGCGAGTTCCACGACAAGTTGATGGAGGCTAAGATTCCCCACGACTTCTACGTGCGCCCTGGCGTTCATAACTGGGACTATTGGCGCAACTCAATTCAGTATCAGATGCTCTTCTTCAGCAACTATTTCAAGTCAGCAAAAGAGTAATAAGTTAAACACATATATTTATGAGAAAGATTTTATTGTTATTGTTGCTCGCCGTTATGGCTGGCAACACAATCGCTCAGGCGGACAATCGTGAGGGAGTACGTGAACGCAATCGCCGTGCGCTGGCTGAGCGCTTCACAGCGAGCAAATTGGAGAATATGCTCTTCTCGACAACCGTTGATCCACACTGGTTTAAGTCGGGTGAGAAGTTCTGGTACAGCTACAAGACCAGCGAGGGCACACGTTGGTATATCGTTGACCCCGCTGCACGTAAGCGTACGGAGCTATTCAACCACGATAAGTTGGCTGCCGAGCTGACTGAGATTGTGAAAGACCCCTTTATTGCAGCACAGTTGCCGATTGCCAACCTGGAGGTTGACGAGGATGGTCAGACCTTTACCTTTGAGGTTCGCTCATCGCAGGATGCTAAGCCTAAGAAGCTCTCAAAGGAGGACTCATTGGCGGGCAAGAAGCCTAAGAAGGTTAGAGGCAAGGAGATTTTCTACTTTTCGTACGACAGCAAGACTCAGAAACTTACTCACTTGAAAGACAAGGAGAAGGAGACAAAGCAGCTTCCCTGGGCTTCGGTATCACCTGATGGCAAAACCGTTGTATATGCAAAGAACCTGAATCTCTATCGTATGTCTCGTGAGGATTACGAGAAGCTCAAGAAAGACGACAAAGACTCGACAATCACCGAGATACAGATTACAACTGACGGCGTAAAGGATTTTGGCTACGGACAGCCCCACTATCTGCTCAACACCGACACATTGCTTAACGGCAAGCGTCGTCCCGCATATGGAGTATGGTCGCCCGATTCTCGTTATTTCGCAACTATCGTATCTGACGAGCGTCACCTGAAGGATTTGTGGGTTATCAACGCCTTGGCAGAGCCTCGTCCCACACTGGAGAGCTACAAGTACCAGATGCCGGGCGAGAAGGAATCTCCTATTGAACACCTCTACATCTTCGATATGCAGAACAACTCTCGCAAGGAGGTTTCGACGGGTCGCTTCAAGGATCAGACACTCTCAATTGCACGCAAGCCTCGCTTGCAGAAGCAGCGTCATATGTACGACCAGCCTAACGTATGGTTGGGCGATGCAAATCGTCTGTTTGTGACTCGTTCGAGCCGTGACCTGCACCGCATTGACATCTGCTCATATACAATCGGTCAGGATACTCTCTGCCCCATCATCGAGGAGCGTATGAACACCTACATCGAGGTGCGTCCCCTCTCGGCTGTAAACGATGGCAAGGAGCTTATCCAGTGGAGCGAGCGTGACGGTTGGGCACACCTATATTTATACGATGATAAGGGAACTCTCAAGCGTCGTCTTACCGAGGGTGCTTGGCACGTTCACCAGATTTTGAAGGTTGACGAGAAGGCTCGCAAGGTATATTTCACAGGTATGGGTCGTGAGAAGGGTGAGAATCCTTACTACCAGCACCTCTACGCTGTAAGTCTTGATGGCGGCGAGGTAAAACTCCTCGACAAGGGTGATTTCTTCCACACTCCGCAGATGGATGATGCGTGCCGCTACTTCGTAGATAACTTCTCACGTGTAGATACCGTTCCCGAGACGGCTCTCTACGACTGCTTGGGTAACAAGATTATGACACTCGAGACCAGCGACTTCTCGCAGTTGCTCGCCAACGGCTACAAGTTCCCCGAGACATTCAAGGTTAAGGCTGCCGATGGTGTTACGGACCTCTATGGCGTTATGTATAAGCCCTTTGACTTCGACTCAACGAAGCTCTACCCCATCGTTGACTATGTATATCCCGGTCCTCAGGTGGAGGCCACATCATACCCCTACACACGTATGAGCGTACGTACCGACCGTCTGGCGCAGGCTGGATTCATCGTTATCACCGTAGGAAACCGAGGAGGTCACCCCGACCGCTCGAAGTGGTACCACAACTACGGCTATGGAAATCTGCGTGACTACGGCTTGGCAGACCAGAAGGCTGCTATCGAGCAGTTGGCTGCACGCCACGACTATATCGACATCGAGCGTGTCGGCATCCACGGACACTCAGGAGGTGGTTTTATGTCAACAGCGGCTATCCTCCAGTACCCCGACTTCTTCAAGGCGGCTGTATCGTGTGCAGGTAACCACGACAACAAGATTTACAACCGCTGGTGGAGCGAGACTCACCACGGCGTTAAGGAGCAGGTGAGCGACAAGGGCGACACTACGTTTGTATATAAGATTAGCTCTAACCCCGAAATTGCCAAGCAGTTGAAGGGTCACCTCTTGCTCGTGCACGGCGAGATTGACAACAACGTTCACCCAGGCAACACATCACGAGTTGTGGATGCGTTGATTCGTGCCAACAAGCGCTTCGATATGCTCTACTTGCCTACTCAGCGCCACGGCTTCGGCGATATGAACGAGTATTTCTACTGGCGTTTGGTTGACCACTTTACCGACTACTTGATTGACGGTCGCACAAAGGAGGTTGATATACCGCAACGATAAATTGCTATGAAAAAACTTTCCAGAATATTTTTAGGACTCCTCGTGGCTATCATCGCCACGGGGTGTTCTACATATAATGAGAATCACCTTGCCGTATGTGGCGGTAACGAGGTGAAAATTATTGATTTAAGTAAATCAGAAGGTCGCAACGTTCACCAGGTATGGAGCTGGAACATTGAGGATGGAGCAGAGGGTATGCCCACCGAATATTCCAAATATCTAATGCCGCTGGATGAATGCAAGTTTGTGGATGGTAACAAGAAACTTCTGCTCACATCATCGAGGAGTGCCGTCGTATTGCTCGACCTCAAGAGCAAGAAGTGTGATTTCTACGCACGTGTGCCTATGGCTCACTCTGCCGACCTCCTGCCAAACAATCGCATTGCGGTAGCCCTATCGACAAATAAGGCGGGTAACTCATTAGAGATATACGACATTTCGCAACCCGAGAAGGTGTTGTATCGTGATTCGCTCTACTCTGGACACGGCGCCGTATGGCACGCCGAGCGAGAGAGCCTTTATGCTTTAGGGTATGACGTATTGCGTGAGTATAAACTCAAGGATTGGAACACAGATACGCCCTCACTGGAGTTGGTATCATCAACACCTATACCCGTAAAATCGGGTCACGACCTTGTAAAGGTTGACAAGCAGCGTATGCTTGTCTCTGGACACGAGGGTGTTATGTGGTTTGACGTAGAGAGCAAGGAGTTCTCGCCATTCGAGCCTCTGAAAGATACTCACAATGTTAAATCGGTCAACTACAACGACAAGCTGAATCGACTGATTTACACAAAGGGAGAGGTTAGCTGGTGGACACACAACATCTACCAAAAGAATCCCGACAAGACGATAACCATTGATAGTATGAATATCTATAAGGTTCGTCCTGCGTGGTAACAAAAAAATAGGGTGCCCAAGAGCACCCTATTTTTATATCTCGTGAGAAAGTGATGGCGGCACCGCACCACTCATATCGAAATCGCCCCATCGCTCGGCAACATAATCGAGCGTAGCGTTTATCTCGTCCACATCGTAAAGCGTAACCAACTTCAGGCGTATTGACTTAAAGTCGGGCAGACCCTTAAAGTAGTTCGACAAATGGCGGCGCATCTCCAATATGCCTACCCTATCGCCCTTGATTTCGAGCGACTTAGCAAGATGCTCCTTAGCTATCGCAACACGCTCCACAACAGATGGTTGTGGCATCACCTCACCCGTCTGCATAAAGTGCTTCACCTCCTTAAAAATCCACGGGCGACCATACGTAGCACGACCAATCATCACGCCATCCACGCCATACGTGTCAAACATCTGCTTAGCCTTTGGTCCCGAATCTACATCGCCGTTACCAATGATGGGAATCTCTATTGATGGATGGTGCTTCACCTCGCCAATAAGGGTCCAATCTGCCTCGCCACGATACATCTGCGAGCGTGTACGTCCGTGAATCGTAAGAGCCTTAATACCTGTGTCTTGCAAGCGAAGGGCTATATCCAGAATATTCTTCGACTCTTCATCCCAGCCAAGGCGTGTTTTCACCGTCACGGGGGTCTGAACAGCCTCGACAATCTGGCGTGTCATCTCAACCATAAGTGGCACATCACGCATCATACCCGAGCCAGCACCTCGCCCCGCAATCTTCTTTACCGGGCAGCCGAAGTTTATATCAATAAAGTCGGGATGTGCCGTTTCGGCAATGCGTGCCGCCTCGACCATAGGCTCGATAAGATGACCATAAATCTGAATACCTACGGGACGCTCAGCCTCGTCAATATTGAGTTTCGCTCGTGACTTCCACGCATCACGTATTAGACCATCCGACGAGATGAACTCCGTTGTAACCACATCCGCTCCCATACGCTTACACATATATCGGAACGACGGGTCCGTAACATCCTCCATCGGTGCCAGAAACAGGGGCTTATCGCCTAAATCTATATTACCAATTTTCATATTCTCTCACTTACATCAAGGCAAAGATACAACAAAGTTTAGGTTTTACGCCAAATAGCATATACAAAAAGATATTTATCCCGCTTCGAGATGGCTATTTACACGAAAATTTAGTAATTTTGTGGCACAAAATATTTTTGACGAAAATTAAAACAAAAGATATGAATACCGAAACATTTATTTCACAAATCGTCACCTCGGCTATCACTTCACTTTATGGCGAGGTAAACCCCTCTCAGGTACAGATTCAGAAGACTCGTAAGGAGTTCGAGGGTGACTATACGTTGGTTACTTTCCCCTTGTTGAAGATGAGCCGCAAATCTCCCGAGGCTACCGCAACCGAGATTGGAGAGTATGTAGTAGCAAACAACGAGCAGATTAGCGCTTTCAACGTTATCAAGGGTTTCTTGAACCTCTCAATCGCCCCCACATTCTGGGCTGAGCGCTTTGCTGAGGCAGTTGCTGATGAGGAGTTTGGTATGGCAGCTCCGTCGGGTCGCACCGTGATGATTGAGTACTCATCGCCCAACACAAATAAGCCTCTGCACTTGGGTCACATCCGTAACAACCTTTTGGGTTACTCTGTAGCACAAATTCTTAAGGCTAATGGTCACAACGTAATCAAGGTAAACCTCGTTAACGACCGTGGTATTCACATCTGCAAGTCGATGTTGGCGTGGAAGCTCTACGGCAATGGCGAGACACCCGCATCATCGGGTATGAAGGGCGACCACCTGGTTGGTAAGTACTACGTTGAGTTCGACAAGCACTACAAGGCACAGATTAAGGAGCTCGTAGCTGAGGGTATGAGCGAGGATGAGGCTAAGAAGAAGGCTCCCATTATGCTTGAGGCGCAGGAGATGTTGCGCAAGTGGGAGGCTAAGGAGCCTGAGGTTTATGAGTTGTGGCTGACTATGAACGGCTGGGTTTACGACGGCTTCGATGTGACATACAAGGCTTTGGGCGTTGACTTCGACAAGGTTTACTATGAGTCACAGACCTACCTTTTGGGTAAGAGCCTCGTGCAGGATGGTTTGGACAAGGGTGTATTCTTCCGCAAGGAGGACAACTCTGTATGGATTGACCTTGA
>JAFNUH010000279.1 GCA_017384185.1 Alistipes sp. | reverse complement strand
TTACCCATCTTACCTGTCTGCGGCGACCAGAAGTTCATACCCCAAGGTCGTGCGATAGCAGGGTAGGTGTTACCTGTCGAGAGGGCAAACTCTGAAAGTGTACCCACCAGCGGATTTACATAGTCTGCTGGCGAGAACTCGCTCTCATCACACGCCGTGTTGCATTGGCACGAAGTGTTGATTGCCGTTGCTGCTATCGCTACGATAGCAACGAGTGTTAGTAGGCCTTTTTTAATCATAATCGGTCTGGTTAATAGTTATTTGTAATGTTATTTGTCGGTAAAGATACGTAAAAAATTGCAGATAACCCTATCTTACGATTTTTCCTTGCCATTTTGCACTGTTTCCACAGCCATCTTTTACTACAATCTCTATGTCGTGGCTCTTGCCTCCGGATATTCCCTCAGCTTTGAGGTTTACCCAGGCACGACTGCGTGAGTAATCAATGGCTACCCACTTGCCGTCGATATAGACATTGTATGAACTTACTCCCGAAAAATTATCCGATAGACGGAATGCAATTCTATCTCGTCCACGACAATCCTGTCCATCCTCAAACTGCGGACGAATAACGGGCGGGGTCATATCTGCCACAAGGCAGAATGTGCCGAACGAGCTTGTGCGAGCCGTCAGGCGGTTGTGGCGATAGCGTCCGCCGGCGTTGCTGATATATCCGTTAGCATTTACCGATGCCATAACGGTGTAGGGTTGTAACGACTTCTCCACCTCCTGCGTAAATACTATTCCGATGGATTTTTGCAATGGAGTATTGTCGTTGTGTATGCGATACGCCTTAGATAGAATCTTTACGGTTGAGTCTGCCTTAATCTCCACGTCGGATGGCTCAATATCCAATGCCAAACTCTCATAGAGTGAGCCTTTGGCGATGACTATACTCAGTGTATCATCTACCTTATAGGCGAAATCTTTGTTGTACTCTACGATTATGGCATCTTCAGCCACCTCGCCACGAAAAGACTCGTCGTCGCTCTTGCCTACAATATCAAACGAGAGCGTTGAGGTGTTGCCACAATCGTCGGTGATTACGAACTCCACGTTGCGTGTCTCGCCCTCAGATGTTGTTACTATACCACGATTTACGAGCGTCGGATATAGATAATCTGTACCACCTTGCAACATTGCAGCACGCATAACCTCGTTGCGTGAACGGCGCTGGATGGGGTAGTGCGATACGGCATTGCAGTAGCGTGAGAGCTCGAAGGGAAAACCGTCGTTGCGATACTCGAATATTGGCTTCCCGTCTAACTTTGCCACCATATTATATACGCCGTAGGTATTAGCAACATCGTTCTTGCGGTCCGACGTCTCGACAATAAAATAACCTTTGCGACCAACCTTTATTGGACTCTTCTGCGATGTGCGATAGGTGTTTGCATCGGCTTTGTTTACCGTATATGTCGCCAACTTACTGTGGCAGGGAACACCACGTACGGTGTCAACCTCCACGTAGTGTACCTTCATTATGTAGGGCGAAATATTATCCTTCGGTGTGAATACCCTCTGCGCAATTGTATTCAGCGTCTTCTGTGTTTTTGCATCACGTATCTCAAAGTGGAGGTGAGGACCCTGTGACGAGCCTGTATTTCCCGAACGGGCTATCTCCTCACCACGTTTTACCACAAATTGGTCGGGCTTGCAATATAAATCTACCTGACTGCGCTTTAAGCGGTGACGCTCCGTAAAGACAAAGTCGGCTATATCCTTGCGAAAACGAGATAGGTGACCATAGACCGATGTTGTGCCATTGGGGTGAGTGACGTAGAGTGCTAAACCATAACCCGTGGGCGACTGTGATACACGTGAGACATAACCATCGGCAACCGCTACAACTGATTTACCCTCCACGCCATCGGTCTTAAAATCGATGCCCGAGTGGAAGTGGTTGGGGCGCATCTCGCCAAAGTTTGCAGAGTAGTAGCCCGCAACGTTGCGTAGCGGGAAGTCGTAATATGCAGTATCAAGGCTCTGTGCCGAACATACGCCAGCGCAGAGTAGCAATATGGTTAGAATAAAAAGTCTTCGCATTCGTCGTTTGTGTTAATATCTCGGATAACCTCCTCTACGCATCGCATAGCCTCATCCATAGAGTAACCCAGCGAGAGGGCGTGGCGTAGAAGTTTTGTCTTTAGCTGATAGCTGTTTTCGTACTTCGTAGTACGTATCTTGCGCCTTAGTCGCTCTGTAAGTCGCTCCGCACTCTGCTCAGAGGTCATCTGCCTAAGAGCTTGGCTTATTATGTTGTCGGCAATACCCTTGCGACGCAGTGCTGCACGTATTTTATACTCGCCCCAAGCGCTTAAGTTGCTCTTTTCTCGCACAAATGCCTCAGCATAACGACTATCGTCAATGAATTTGTCACGCAGAAGGCGTTGCAATACCCCTTGGCGCTCTGCCTCGGGTACACACCACGTTGCCATCAATCGCATAGCATCGCCCGACGAGCGCTCGGCACGGGCACACAACCGCATAAGCGATGCAAGAGCCTGCTCGGCTGTCTTTGTGCGTTTTACTTTTGGTTTGGTCGGCAACATATCATTCTCGGTTTTTGGCGGAAGTCGTATCGAATATCTATATTATAGAACCCCTCGTGGCTCAACATCTCAGCACTCTCGGTGGCGAGTGTCTCGTGAATCTCAAATAGCAGAAATCCATCCTCCGAAAGCAACTTCTTTGCTGCACGTGCTATCTCTCGGTAGAAGATGAGAGGGTCTGCATCATCTACAAAGAGTGCCATATGTGGCTCGTGCTGGGTTACATTTATATGCATCGCCGCCATCTCAGACTGAGGTATATATGGAGGATTTGAGACGATGATATCGAATTTGCGCCCTTGTAGTGTCTGCAAGCCTTTTAGTGCATCATCTTTTATAACATCCACATCCGCATTAAGTTTTGAAGAGTTCTCTGTGGC
>JAFNUH010000278.1 GCA_017384185.1 Alistipes sp. | reverse complement strand
TAAACGATGAATACCTCAAGAAATCCGATGCCGACGAGAGTCAATATGCAGGAAACCTGATGTTGGTAAAGAGTATTATTACCCGATACATCCGTAACGGCATTATACCATACGACATTCGCAACAACAGTTTTGCCGTTGATGAGGTCGAGAAGGATATTGAGTGGGGATTTAATATAAACGAGACGCAAAAGGTCGTTTTTGGTGGTATTGCCGACCGTATCGACTCCCTGGACAACGGCTCGCTGAGAGTTGTCGATTACAAAACAGGAAAAATGCATATCGAGATAGATAGCATAGTATCGCTCTTCGAGGGTGAAGGACGTTCGGAGCGAGGTAATATCCTGCAGACTATGATTTACTCGATGGTGCTAAACCATACTCGCAAGCGCAATGTGCAGCCCGCACTTTACTATGCTCGCAACATCGGCAATGACGATTTTTCGCCACGCATCATAGATTTTGGAGAGAAACTACCCTCCACAAAACGAGTGAAAAAAAATGCCGTCGAGGTAGATTACACGACTTATGCCGACGAGTTTGAGAAGCTCCTCGGCGAAAAGCTACGTGAGCTATTCGACTTTGACACTCCATTTAGGCGTTGCAGCGAACAGGAGGCTGATGATGTCTGCAAATATTGTGATTTCAAAACTTTATGCAAACGATAGATATATGAGAGCAAAGATTTTAAGCGCCAGCGCTGGTTCTGGCAAGACATACCGTTTGGCATATAAGTTCGTGCACGACACTATAAAGCATTTTCACGCAAAACCCTATCTCTATCGTGCTATTCTCGCCGTGACCTTTACGAACAAGGCCACCGAGGAGATGAAGAGCCGTATCCTCAAGGAAATAAACGACCTTGTGGTACGTCCCGATAGTTGTAGCTATATGGCTGACCTCAAACAAGACCTCGCCCTGCCGGCTGAGGAGATTTCACAGCGTGCAAAGGTCATCTGCACGAAGATTCTGCACGACTATTCGCACTTTACCATTCTCACGATTGATAAGTTTTTTCAGCGAATACTTCGTGCCTTCATCAAGGAGTTGGGTATCGACCTCAATTACAACATCGAGCTTGACACGGATACGATATTGGCTCATAGCACAGATGCATTGATTGAGGAGATAGCCGAGGATAAGGATTTGCAAAGCTGGATTTTAGCTCTTGCGCAGGAGACTATCGACGACAATAAGTCGTGGGATATACGTAGCACGATGAACAAATTGGGTCGTGCTATCTTCAACGAGACATCGAAGCAGGCTATTCAGAACTCTGTACCTCGTGAGCAACTCGGCAAAATTATCCAGCAGGCAGAGGCTCGTGTCGCCAAAGCAAATGCCGAGCTGAAGGCATTGGGCGTAAAGGCTATGGAGATTATGGACCGAGCAGGCGTTGAGCCCTCGGATTTCAAGGGTAAATCAACAAGTTTTGCCTACACCTTTGCAAAACTCGCTGCCGAGCAGAAGTTCAACATAACAAAAACTATTATCTCAAGAGCTGAGTCTGCTGAAGGTTGGTCTGACAACATCACGGCTCAAGCCATTGCGTCGGAACTATGCCCCCTGCTTAAAAAAGCTATCGACATCTGCCAACGTAACGAGAAGCTGTGGACTACGCTCAGCGTCGTAAAACAGCAATATCGCAGCTACGCCCTGCTGCAAGATATCTACCGCAAGGTGCGTGAGCAGTGCGACCAGGAGGGCGTTATGTTGCTCTCCGAGACAAAGTATATCCTCTCACAATTCATAGAGAGCAACGACGCTCCGTTTATTTATGAGAAGACGGGCAACCGTTTCGAGCGTTTTATGATTGATGAGTTCCAAGATACATCGCTCAAGGAGTGGAGCAATTTCGTTCCGCTGCTCAAGAATGCTATGTCACAATCGGAGGATGAGTCGGTGCTGATTGTAGGCGACGTGAAGCAATCTATCTACCGTTGGCGTGGAGGCGATTGGCGAATCCTTCAACAAGGCGTCAGCGATGCGTTGGGTCACGCCGACACCCACACCGAAGATATGGTTGACAACTATCGAAGTCTTAAGCAGGTGGTTGAGTTTAACAATATGGTCGTTGGCAAGGTTGTGGCAGAAGATAATGTAATCCTCAACCAAAAACTCGACGAAGCATCAGCCAACGGCACCATAACTACAAAGACCCATCAGGAGCTGTACAACACCTTAGAGAATGCCTATACGAGCCACGAGCAGACACCCCGCAAAAAGAGTCAGAAGTGCGGATATGTTCGTGTGGAGCCTTTCGATGAGCAGCCACCTATTATCGAGTGTATCGAGTCCGCTATTGAAAGAGGATACTCGTACAACGATATAATGATTCTCTACAGATATGGCAAGGAGGGTGCTAAGGCGGCAAAGATTCTACTGGATTATAAACAGAAGAACAACTCGTTCAACATAATGACCCAGGACTCGCTGATTGTAGGCTCGGCGGCAATAAGCAACTTTATAATTGCCGTAATGCGTCTTTCGCAAAACCGTCGTGACACCATCAGCCTCGCCATTATGAACGACTACCTCGGTAGGGAATACGACCAGCCTCTATCGGACGACGAGCAGCATATGCTAATCTACATCAGCCAACTATCGCCCGAGCAGGCATTCGAGCGTATCGTTATCGAGTATGCTCTCAACCAACGGCATAGCGAGCTTGCCTATCTTCAGGCATTGCACGAGCAGGTAGTTGCCTTTTGTGCATCGAAGGTTGCCGATATACAGCTATTCCTAAAGATGTGGGATGAGAAGGGTGCAACGAAAAACCTCAGCGTAGAGAAGAACGACTCGACAATTGAACTTACCACAATACACAAGGCAAAGGGTCTGGAGAAGAAGGTTGTAATCATACCCTACTGCAGTTGGGAATTGGAGCCTAACCACCTCAAGACAACAATATGGGCTACGCCTTCGCAGGAGGGTGACTTATCGGAAATTGGTCAGTTCCCTGTAAATTATAGCAGCAAGATGGAGCAGACCATCTATGCCGATGAATATTTCAGAGAGAAGATCCATTCGCACGTCGAGGCGATAAATATTTTATACGTTGCCCTCACTCGTGCAAAGGAGGAGTTATACGCCTTCATACCAACGACAAAAAAGGACCACAAATTAAAGGATACAGGTCTTTTGCTTTGGAACGCCGTAGAAGAATATGCCGTAAAGAGCGACGATGGAGAGCGCCGTTGGGCTGAGTTTGGCGAGAAGAGCGCCCCTGAAGCCGTAAGCGAGGAGCGAGAGTCGGATGTGAAAAACGTATTGATGCGTAGCTACCCCACCTCCGAGGTGCGTATGGCTCTGCGCCTACCCTCGCAGAGATACTTCGAGGATAGTGAGACACCATCGCTTGCGCAACGCAACATAGGAATCATTATGCACGAGATATTAAACCAGGCTGACAATGCTGCCGAGATAACCGCCTTGATAGAGAAGTCACAAATTGATGGCAAACTTAGTGGCGAGCAGGCTGCGGAGATGAAGCAAATAATCGAGCGAGAGTTCTCTCGTTCGGAGGTAGCCGAGTGGTTTGGCAAGTGGGATGAGGTACGCCGTGAGTGCGACATACTCTCAAGCCATACAGCTGGCACACGCCGCCCCGACCGTGTTATGATTAGTGGCACGAGGGCAGTGGTTGTCGATTACAAGTTCGGCGAGAAGGCTCTCTCATCACATCGTAAACAGATTGGAGAGTATATGACACTGCTCACGCAGATGGGATATGAGCGTGTTGAAGGCTATGTATGGTATCTCTTGTCGGGTGATATTGTGAGAATTGAGAATTAAGTGCTATCTTTGCCAAATAATTTATTCGAGATGAAAGTAGGACATATTCAAACACTAAAGGTAAACCGCATTTCGGACTTCGGTCTATATCTGGTCGATGAGGAGGGTCAGGAGGTTTTGCTACCCAACCGTTATGTATCGCTCACCAACGCCATTGGCGATGAGATTGAGGTATTCGTATATCACGACTCTGAGGACCGTTTGGTTGCCACAACCGACAAACCTCTTATCACCGAGGGACGTGCCGCATACCTAAAGGTTGTTGACAAAAATATTCACGGAGCCTTTTTGGATTGGGGTCTGAAGGGCAAGGATCTATTCCTTCCCAACCGCAACCAGCAGGGCGGCGTGTTGGCAGGTCGCAGTTATATCGTGTGGCTCTATGTTGATAACATCACGGGGCGCTGCGTAGCTACGATGAAGCTAAAACCCTTTATCGACAATGATATTATTACCGTCAAGCCTCGCCAGAAGGTCGATATTCTGATTGCATCGGAGAGCCCTATCGGCTACCGTGCTATCATCGACTCACGCCACTGGGGTATGGTATATAAGAATCAGATTTTCCAGAAGGTGCAGATTGGCGACCGCTTTGAGGGCTTCGTACGCCGCATTACAGACGATAATCGCATCGACCTCTCGTTACGGCAGGAGGGTTACGATGGCGTAGCTACTTCGGCAGAGGGTTTGCTTAAGATATTGCAGGATAACGGCGGAGTATTGCCCGTTGGTGACGACTCAACACCCGAGCAGATTCACGCCGCTACACAGATGAGTAAGAAGGTATTTAAACGTGCCGTAGGTATGCTCCTCAAGCGTGGCGCTATCACAGCCGACAAATTCGAAATACGAGAGAAATAATGGCAACCATCCATACGGCAGAGAGAGTATCAAACCGTGACGCATCGGACAACTACGTCTTTCAGCGCTCAATTCTGGCATACTACAAGGCGGCAGAGTTGGTGCAAGGCGACGTGCTTGAGATTGGCACGGGTATGGGCTATGGCGTAGAGGTTGTAGCTCCGTCTGCTAAGAGATATGTAACCATAGACAAGAGTTGCGCCTATAATGTCACTCTTCCTGCCAATGCAGAGTTTCAGCAGATGGCAGTGCCGCCAATCAATTTCCCTGACGAGAGCTTTGATTTTGTAATCTCATTTCAGGTAATTGAGCATATCGAGCAGGATAAGAAGTTCGTAGCAGAGGTTAGTCGTGTGTTGCGTAAAGGTGGTGTCTTTATTGTCTCTACACCTAACGCCCCGATGTCGCTCACTCGTAATCCGTGGCACGTTCGTGAGTACACCGCCCAAGAGCTAAAAACATTACTCTCGGCAGAGTTCTCAAAGGTGGAGATGATGGGTGTTGCCGGCAATAAAAAGATTATGGAGTACTATGCGGCCAATCGCCGAGGTGTGGAGCGCATAACACGTTTCGATATTTTGGATTTGCAGCACCGCCTACCACGATGGATGTTACAGATTCCATACGACATTCTTAACCGACTAAATCGTCGCCGACTACTCAATCAAAACAACGAGTTAACCTCGTCAATCACGATGGAAGATTACTCGGTGGTTCCCGTGAACGATGAGTGTTTCGACCTATACTACATAGCGCAGAAGTAAAAGAAGCTGTCTAACAAGTCTCAAAAATGGGGTGCTAACTAAGAGTTAGCGCCCTATTTTTATTATCTCAACAGAAAAACTTCCAAAAATTTCTATTTGCTATATTTTTTTCTTATTTTTACAAATTGGAAATTAAAACGACTAAATTATAACCTGAATCGACAATGAACGACTCGATTATAATAATTTTAATGCTGGTGGTCTCTGGCATCATCGTAGGTATTATCAACACCCTTGCCGGTGGTGGTGCGATAATATCTATGACGCTGTTTATGGTATTGGGACTACCCATCAGCGTAGCAAATGGAACAAACCGCATAGCCGTTGTACTACAAAACTTCACAGCTTCGCTCGCCTTTCTGCGTAAGCGTATGCTCGACATTAAGAGCGGCATAAAACTATCTATCCCTGCCGTTATTGGTAACATAGCGGGCTCGATGGTTGCCACGCACATCAGCGATTTAGTATTTAAGATTTGTATGGGTGTGGTGCTTACCGTGGTATTGCTATATATGATATTCGATAGAAACAATAACCGCCCTAACATCCACGGCGGGCATCCATTGGAGATTCGCTGGTGGCACTACATCTGGTTTATGTTACTGGGATTCTACGGCGGATATATCTACATTGGCTTGGGATATGTAATCTTAGCTGTTGCCATCTGGTCGATGAAGCTCGATATTATAACAGCAAATGTCATAAAGGGATTTATCATATTCGTAGCAACGCCCTTCTCATTGATAATCTTTATGCTCGACGGACACGTTGACTACGCCTACGGATTGTGGCACGGTTTGGGTAATATAATCGGTGCTGCTCTTGCCTCGCACTTTGCTATGGCGTGGGGAGTAAAGTTTGTCAAATGGTTCACGCTTGTAATTTTGATTATCTGCTTTGCAGACCTCATTGGTGTTATCTCTCTGCACGAGTTGATGCACTCGATATTGGCACTAAGCGGACATAACTGTATTGTTTGCTAATAATGGGATTAAGTCAGGAGGATAAAATCATCGTCACGGGGGCACGTGTCCACAATCTCAAAAACGTTGATGTGGAGATACCTCGCAACGCCCTTGTGGTTATCACGGGTCTTTCGGGGTCGGGAAAGTCATCACTCGCCTTTGATACAATATACGCCGAGGGTCAGCGTCGCTATATGGAGACACTGTCAACCTACGCACGCCAATTTGTCGGCACAATGGAGCGTCCCGATGTGGATAAAATCACGGGATTAAGCCCCGTTGTTGCCATCGAGCAGAAGACAACAAATAAGAATCCACGTTCAACAGTCGGCACCGTCACCGAGATTAACGACTTCCTGCGTCTGCTCTACGCTCGTGCATCACGAGCCTACTCACCCATCACCAACGAGGAGATGGTACATTACACCGACGAGCAGATTTGCGAACTAATACTTAAAGGCTTCAACGGTCGTAAGGTGGCATTTATGGCTCCCATCGTCAAGGGTCGCAAGGGTCACTACCGTGAGATGTTTGAGTCGTTGGCAAAGCGTGGATATATCTATGCTCGTATTGACGGCGAGATACGAGAGATTACGGCGGGTATGAAGCTCGACCGCTACAAGATACACACTATAGACCTTGTTGTTGACCGTATGCGCATATCAGCCGAGGCTGAGGAGCGTGTTATGACCTCGCTCAAGGAGGCTATGCGACAAGGCAAGGGTACGATGGCGTTGTACGACTACGACGCCGATGGTATGCGCTACTACTCACGCCACTTGATGTGTCCTTCGACAGGTGTTGCCTTCGAGGACCCTGCGCCACACAGTTTCTCATTCAACTCACCACAAGGCGCCTGCCCACGATGCAGCGGATTGGGTACGGAGGCTGTTTTCGATAGTGACAAGATTATTCCCGACAAAAATAAATCTCTGCGTGAGGGTGCAATAGAGCCAATCGGAAAATATAAAAATAACAAGATATTCACTCTGCTTACGATGCTGGGTCGTCGTTATGAGTTTACACTCGAAGACCCTGTAAGCACCATATCGGAGGATGGTATGAATGCCATACTCTACGGAGACCCCAAACCTTTGACGGTCGATTTGTCGGAGTTTACCTCTACGTCGGGTCGTCGTATGATTCCATGGGAGGGTATTGCGGAATATGTGCAGGCTACCGACGACGAGGAGTCAAAGAAGGGTCAGAAGTGGCGTGAGCAGTTTATGGCATACCGTCCTTGTAGCGTTTGCGGCGGCTCACGACTCAAGAAGGAGGCTTTGCAGTTCCGCATTGGCGGGAAGAATATTGCCGAGGTATCGGCTATGTCTATTGCCGACTTTGCCGAGTGGATGTCAACCATCGAGCAACACTTCAACGACAAGGAGCGCAAAATTGCACAGGAGATAGTAAAGGAGATACGTGAACGCCTGCACTTCTTGTGTCAGGTGGGTTTGGGTTATCTGTCGCTAAGCCGTGCTGCTCGTTCTCTGTCGGGTGGCGAGAGCCAGCGTATTCGCTTGGCTACACAAATAGGTTCAAAGCTTGTAAATGTACTCTACATCCTCGACGAGCCGAGCATCGGTCTTCATCAACGAGATAACCGTCGCCTTATCACCACTCTGCAAGAGTTACGTGATGCGGGCAACTCTGTAATCGTTGTTGAGCACGACGAGGATATGATGCGCTCGGCGGATTATATAGTTGATGTGGGACCCAAGGCGGGTCGCCGAGGTGGTCAGATAGTAGCAACGGGCAGAATCGACGATATAATGCGTTCGAACTCTATCACTGCTGACTATCTATGTGGTCGTCGTACGATTGAGATTCCCCAGACACTGCGTGAAGGCACGGGGCAGACAATTACCATCCGTGGCGCACGAGGCAACAACCTCAAGGGCGTGGATGCTGAGTTCCCGCTTGGAAAATTCATCTGCGTTACGGGTGTCAGTGGCTCAGGAAAATCGACACTCATAAACGAAACCCTACGCCCCATCCTCAGCCGCCATCTATACCGCTCATTCGACCAGCCGCTGGATTACGATGCCATTGAGGGCATAGATAATATCGACAAGTTGGTGGTTGTTGACCAGTCGCCTATTGGTCGCACACCACGCAGCAACCCAGCAACCTACTCGAATGTCTTTTCCGATATACGAAAACTATTCGAGGCTACGCCCGATGCACAGATACGAGGCTTCAAGGCGGGACGTTTCTCGTTCAACGTCAAGGGTGGTCGTTGCGAGGAGTGTCGTGGTGCTGGCGTACAGACCATCGAGATGAACTTCCTGCCCGACGTTTATGTGCGTTGCAAGGCGTGTGGTGGTCACCGCTACAATCGAGAGACTTTGGAGGTTAAATACAAGGGAAAGAGTATTGACGAGGTGCTGAATATGACGGTAAATATCGCTGTCGATTTCTTCGCCAACATCCCCAACATATACCAAAAGCTCAAGGCTATACAAGACGTAGGTTTGGGCTACCTCACCCTGGGTCAGCCCTGCACAACTCTGTCGGGTGGCGAGAGCCAGCGAATAAAGTTGGCAGCCGAACTATCGAAGAGCGACACGGGTCGCACGCTTTATATTTTGGATGAGCCTACAACGGGTCTGCACTTTGAGGATATTCGTCAACTGCTGAGCGTGATTAATAAGTTGGTTGACAGAGGCAATACCGCCATCGTTATCGAGCACAACTTAGATGTGATAAAGGTTGCCGACCATATTATTGATATTGGTCCCGAGGGTGGCGCTGGCGGTGGCAGAATCGTAGCGCAAGGCACACCAAAAGATATAGCCAACTCCGCAGAGAGCGCCACGGGAGAATTTCTGCGCCGTATGGGTATTTAGGAATGAAATTTGAAGTCGTTTCAGGCATAAACCGTTAATGCTATGAAACGACTTTTTTACACCATCGCCTGCACACTT
>JAFNUH010000036.1 GCA_017384185.1 Alistipes sp. | reverse complement strand
TAAAAACACAATATAATGAAAACTGTTTGCTTATATTTTCAAGTGCATCAGCCGTGGCGTTTGAAGGTTTACCGTTTCTTCAACATCGGTAAGGACCACAACTACCTCGACGATTTTACCAACCGTGCCATTATGCAGAAGGTTGCTCGTCAGTGCTACCTTCCTATGAATGCGTTGCTGTTGAAGCTTATCAAGGAGAACAAGGGTGCTTTCAAGTGCTCATTCTCAATCACAGGCTCTGCTGTTGAGCAGTTCCGTGCATACGCTCCCGAGGTGTTGGATTCATTCCGTGCTTTGGCTGAGACAGGTTGCGTGGAGTTCTTGGCTGAGACTTATTCACACTCTTTGGCAGCCCTCTCTTCAAAGGAGGACTTCGTAGAGCAGGTTAAGCTCCACTCAAAGATGATTAAGGATGAGTTCGGCAAGAAGCCCGTGGCATTCCGTAATACGGAGCTTATCTACTCTGACCAGATTGGTGAGATGGTTGCAGGTCTTGGCTTCAAGACTATCTTGGCTGAGGGTGCTAAGCACGTGATGGGTTGGAAGTCTCCCGACTACATCTACACTAACGCTATCGACAATAGCTTGCGTGTATTGTTGCGTAACTACAAGCTCTCTGACGATATTGCTTTCCGCTTCTCTAACCAGGGTTGGGATCAGTATCCTTTGACAGCTGACAAGTTCGCATCGTGGGTTAAGGAGGAGAACGGTGAGGTTATCAACCTCTTTATGGACTACGAGACATTCGGTGAGCACCAGAAGGCTGACACAGGTATCTTCGACTTTATGAAGGCTATGCCTGGCGCAGTATTGGGTCAGGGTGACATCTGCTTCGCAACAGTTAGCGAGGCTGCTAAGGCTTACCAGCCCGTAGGCGTTTTGCACTGCCCCCACGTTATGTCTTGGGCAGACGAGGAGCGTGACGTAACGGCTTGGCTCGGTAACGAGTTGCAGAACGAGGCATTCTCTAAGCTCTACGCTTTGAAGGATAAGGTTAAGGCTTTGAAGAGCGCTGACTACGAGTATGTTTGGAACTTTATGCAGACTTCAGACCACTTCTACTATATGGCAACTAAGTGGCTCTCTGACGGTGATGTTCACTCATACTTCAACCCCTATGGCTCATCATACGAGGCGTTCATCAACTATATGAACGTGTTGTCTGACTTCGAGATCGAGGTTGATAAGGCTTTGGCAGCAAAGAAGAGCCGCAAGAAGGCTGTTACTGCTTAATCCTTAGGTAATAATATTTTTAGGGCGCAATTCCTTTTCGGGAGTTGCGCTTTTTTTGTATATTTGTCTATAAAACTATTCCACGATATGAAACGAGATGAATTTCTAAAACTTTGTGGCGGTATGTTGCTCGCAACACAACTGCCAGCGGATGTTTTTGCCAATGCTTCGGATTCGACTCAGACGGTCGAGTTGAAGGATGTGCGCAAGATAACCATAAATGTGGGTGCTACGTCGCCCTTCTCGGCACTGCATATTTCGGATACGCATCTGACCTTTGCCGATGAGCGTAATGATGAGCGTAAAATCAAACTCGCAGAGTCTCGTTCTCGCCACTTCTCGAAGGCTGAGCAGTACTTCAAGGCGGCGATACGTTATGCGCACGAGCGTGATTTGATGTTGCTGCATACGGGTGATTTAATTGACTTTGTCAGCGAGGCTAACATAGATTATGTGGCTAAGGAGTTTCGTCGTAATGCGTGGTTTGTGTCGTCGGGAAATCACGAGTTCTCGCAGTATGTGGGCGAGGCGAAGGAGGATGCGGCATATAAGCAGCAGAGCTATGATAAGGTGCAGTCGGCGTTTCCTAATGACCTTACTGTAGCCTCTCGCATAATCAATGGAGTAAACTTCGTGGCAATTGACAATGTATATTACTATGTAACCGCCGAGCAGCACCAGGAATTAAAGCGCCAGTTTGAGAGGGGGCTGCCCGTGGTGTTGATGTGCCACATACCTTTCTACACGCCTGAGCACTGCTTGGATACACTGAAGAGACAGAAGGGTCGTATTAGTTATATGGTTGC
>JAFNUH010000277.1 GCA_017384185.1 Alistipes sp. | reverse complement strand
GAGCATAAGAGAGAGAGCGTCACCGTCCATCTTGAAAATTTGGTCGGCGGGGCTCTTTCGTTGTATTCCTCTGCGCTGATAGCCCGTGCGGGAGGTATCCACATCTTTGTCGCTGAGGATCGTGATGCGGCAGCATATATGCTTAACGACTTCTACGCTCTGCTTAATGAGGAGCAGGTTCACTTCTTCCCCACGTCGTATAAGCGCTCAATCCTCTATGGCAAGGAGGATGCTCAGGGCGTTGTGCAACGCACAAATGCTCTGAATGCAATACGTCATCATAAACAAGGCTACCTTGTCATCTGCACCTACCCTGAGGCTTTGGCAGAACGTGTTGCGGACGAGCGAGCCATCACTGAGCGCAGTATTCGTTTGAAGGTCGGAGATACTTTGCGCATAGCTGACCTGGAGGAGTTGCTCGTTGAGAGTGGCTTCGAGCAGGTTGATTTTGTATATGAGCCGGGGCAGTACTCGCTGCGAGGAGGTATCGTCGATGTATTCTCTTACTCTGAGAACCGTCCCTTCCGTATAGATTTTTTTGGCGATGAGATTGACTCTATTCGCCGTTTTAATATCTCTAGCCAGCTCTCGAACGATAAGGTGGAGCAGGTGGAGATTATCCCCAATATGAACTCTTCGCAGGTTGAGAAGGTGTCGCTTGTCCGTTTTGCTGGCGATGCAACATATTGGTTTTATGATGCTGAGTATGTCTTTAAGCGTGTAAACGATTTGCGTCGTAAGGTGCTTGGCGAGATGGAGGAGCCATCGAAGATTGATACGTTGCTTACCAGTCGTAACGGGTTGCTTCAGGATATGGCGGAGAGTCGTTTGTGTCTTTTGAGAGATAATCTGAAGGAGCGTGTGGCGGATGTCAGTATTCAATTCTCGACCACGCCCCAGCCAAAGTTCAACAAGAAGTTTGATATGTTGGCTGACGATATGGAGGACTCTACGCTCAAGGGCTATAAAACCTATATCCTCTCGGAGAGCAAGGCTCAGATTGAGCGTCTGGATAATATCTTCCACCAGATGGGTCGCCGAAACATCGAGTTCGACGCTATCCCCGTCACGCTGCACGAAGGCTTTGTTGATAATGGCTTGAAATTGTGCCTATACACCGACCATCAGATTTTTGACCGCTACCGCCGTTATCGCATCAATGGCGAGATTAAGCGTGATGAGCAGATGACCGTGGCGGAGCTTAATGCGTTGAAGATGGGCGACTATGTTGTTCATATCGACCACGGTGTGGGACGCTTCGGCGGATTGGTGAAAATCAACGAAAATGGCAAGCTACACGAGGCTATCAAGCTGGTTTACAAGGATAATGATGTCCTGTTTGTAAATGTTCACTCGTTGCATCGCATCTCACGCTATAAGAGTGGCGAGGGTGAGCCGCCAAAGATATATAAACTCGGAAATGGTGCTTGGCAGAAGCTTAAAACGGCAACAAAGAAGGCTGTAAAGGATATTTCACGTGAGCTTATCGCACTCTATGCCAAGCGTAAGACGAGCAAGGGTTTTGCCTTCTCTGCCGATAGTTATCTGCAAAACGAGATGGAGGCATCATTCCAGTGGGAGGAGACTGCCGACCAGCAGACGGCTATTGCCGCTGTTAAGAAGGATATGGAGTCCGACCAGCCTATGGACCGTCTGGTGTGTGGTGATGTAGGATTCGGTAAAACCGAAGTCGCTATCCGTGCGGCATTCAAGGCAGCCGTGGATGGAAAGCAGGTGGCTGTGTTGGTGCCGACGACGATTCTTGCTCTGCAACACTATCGCTCGTTTATGGAGCGTCTGCGTGATTTTCCCGTTAGGATAGAGTACCTCAATCGCTCAAAGACAGCCAAGCAGACCCGAGAGATTGCTGCCGATTTGGAGGCGGGTAAGGTCGATATCCTTATCGGTACACATAAGATTTTGGGTAAGCAGATAAAATTCAAAGATTTAGGACTGCTTATTATCGACGAGGAGCAGAAGTTTGGTGTGGCGGCTAAGGAGAAGCTAACGCAGATGAGCGTCAATGTCGATACTCTTACCCTTACGGCAACACCCATCCCCCGTACGCTGCAATTCTCGCTTATGGGCTCACGTGACCTCTCGGTTATATCTACTCCGCCGGCTAACCGCCAGCCAATTATTACCGAGTCGCACATCTTCTCGGAGGATATTATCCGTGATGCTATCGAGGAGGAGCTGGCACGTGGAGGACAGGTCTATTTTGTGAATAACCGTGTCGAAGACCTGATGACCTTGCAGGGTATGATTATGCGCATCTGCCCTAAGGCTCGTGTGGCTGTTGGTCACGGCAAGATGCCCTCGGAGCAGCTGGAGAAGCTCATTATGGACTTTATCTATGGCGAGTTCGATGTGCTGGTAGCAACTACCATTGTCGAGAGCGGAATTGATATACCAAATGCCAATACCATTATTATAAATAATGCCCACTACTATGGCTTGAGCGATTTGCATCAGTTGCGTGGTCGTGTGGGACGTAGCAACCGCAAGGCATATTGTTACTTGATTACCCCTCCCGAGGAGCTGCTTACGAGCGATGCTCGTCGCCGTCTGCGTGCTATTGAGGAGTTCTCAGATTTGGGCTCTGGATTCAATATCGCTATGCAGGATTTGGATATTCGTGGTGCGGGCAATCTGTTGGGTGCCGAGCAGAGCGGATTCATCGCCGATATTGGCTTTGAAACCTACCAAAAGATTATGCGTCAGGCTATTGCCGAGTTACGTGCCGAAGGTCTTGATGTTGCGGGTCTTACAGATGAGGAGGCAGAGACCGTTAAGAGCGAGTCGTTTATCGACGACTCGATTATTGAGATTGATATGTTGGCAGAGTTGCCCGATAGCTACGTGCGTCAGCCTGCTGAGAAGTTGCGCCTGTATCGTGAGCTGGATTCTATCCGTAAGGAGGAGGCGCTCGTCGAGTTTGAGAGCCGTCTTGTTGACCGCTTTGGAGCCTTGCCTGAGGCTGCACAGGAGTTGTTGAACGTTGTGCGTCTGCGTTGGGAGGCTGTAAGGCTCGGTATGGAGCGTGTGAAGGTGAAAAATGGCTTGATGATAGTTCACTTTGTAGGCGAACAAAATTCGCCATACTATAAGAGCGACACATTTATGGATATGTTGCGAAAGATTACATCGCAGCCCGATAGATTTGTGCTTAAACATCACAATAATCGTCTGGCGATGACCGTTAGAAGAGTAAGCAACGTAGCGCAGGCAGTTACGGTATTGCGTAATTTATAACCCGACTGAAGATGAATCTGATAGTTGATATTG